>CAZODB010000150.1:0-5457 GCA_964578425.1 uncultured Herbinix sp. | reverse complement strand
AATAATAACATAATAACACAGATCTAATAATTCATAGGCAAATCAAAATAAAATAAGGAGATGAAAAGATGGGGCTAATAAACTATACCTTTTTCTCCCGGGTATTAAGGGAGCAAGTAAATGTCTCAGTTGTTTTACCTACCTATAGTGTGTGGGGCACTAAAGAGCCTATAAAAGAGTTTTATGCTAAAGGCAAGAGATATAAGACGCTTTATGTATTACATGGGGGTTCTGATGGATGTTCAACATATTATCGTAATACAGGTATTGAGAGGTATGCAAATGATAATGGCTTTGCCGTGATAATGCCTGAGGTTAAGAACAGCTTTTATAGCAATATGAAGTACGGTAAGAATTATTTTGATTATATATCCAAGGAACTACCTACTGTTATGCAGGCGGCTTTTCCACTTTCCGACAATAGCGAGGATCGCTATGTGGTAGGAAATTCGATGGGATCTCATGGAACGATGAAGTGGGTGCTTAACTGTCCAGAATTCTTCAATGCAGCTGCCGGTATGTCGGGAGTGGGCGATGTGGAGGAGATGGGCTTCTTCCAAGGAAGAGCGATTGGTCCGGTACCTGATGCCTTCGGCACAGCCGAGGATTATAGAGGTAGTATGAATGACTTAAAGAAGCTGGCCAAGGACTTGGTGGAATCAGGTAAAAGAATCCCCAGACTATTTAGCTGCTGCGGAACCGAAGATCCTTATTACGAAGGCACTGTACTATACAAAGAATACGCGGATGAAATCGGATTACCCTTAACCTATGAGATAGGACCTGGTGGACATACATGGGAATATTGGGATGTGTGGCTGCTTAGAATTATCAGCTGGATGGGATTGTCTAAAGAAGAGGAGGATAAATAATATGGGATTAATGCATTTTAGTTTTTTACCTCAGAGCTTAGGCTTTCATACAAATGTATATGTAATATTGCCATATGACTCTAGCATGGAGATAAAGCCTTATAAGGTCTTATATCTACTCCATGGGGGAGCTGGAAATGCTCAAGACTGGACAAGATTTACCAGTATTGAACGTTATGCAGAGGAGCATAAAATAGCTGTAGTGATGCCTGAAGTTGGGGGAAGTAGCTTTTATGCCGATATGGTTCATGGATACAAATACTATACCTATTTAACAGAAGAACTACCTATGGTATTAAACTGTTTTCTACCATTATCAGATAAAAGAGAGGACCGTTTTGTTGCAGGATTATCTATGGGAGGATATGGTGCCTTTAAGTGGGCCTTTGATAAGCCTGAATATTTCTCGGCTGCTGCTAACTTCTCTGGTTTTTCATTTATTGATGAAATATTGAGTGAGGATTTAGCTACATTAACAAAGAGAGATAAACAAGGTATTAGTGCTCTAGCATGGGGATCTATTGAGAAATTATTGGGAACAAAAAATGATACAAGATATATGGTGACCAATGCAGTAGCAAACAATGCTGATCTACCAAGATTATATACTGTAATGGGAACAGAGGATTTTAGCTATGACCATGGCCAAAGATATATAGAGTTTATGAGAAGCCAGGGTATTGAAGTGGAATATAATGAAATGCCCGGAGCTCATGAATGGAAGGTGTGGGATGTGGCAGTTAATAAATTTATAGAATGGGCATTAGGCGAGGAGTAGAGAATATGGCCAAAATAACTTTTTTAGGTGCAGGAAGTACAGTTTTTGCAAAGAATGTATTAGGTGACTGTATGTGTACACCTTGTTTACAGGATTCAGAGATTGCTTTGTATGATATTGATGCCAAAAGATTAGAAGAATCAGAGGTTATAATCAAAGCAATAAACAAAAATATTAATTCCTCCAGAGCAAGGATTCATACTTACCTTGGCGAGGAAGAAAGAAAAGCCGCCTTAAAGGATGCAGATTTTGTTATTAATGCTATTCAAGTTGGGGGCTATGATCCATGCACTATAATTGATTTTGAAATCCCCAAAAAGTACGGATTGAGACAGACTATAGCAGATACTTTAGGTATAGGTGGTATTATGCGTGGACTTAGAACTATCCCTGTTATGCTAGACTTTATTAGGGATATGGAAGAGGTGTGTCCAGATACCTTATTCATAAACTACACCAATCCAATGTCCATACTGACAGGCTATATGCAAAAATATACGAGCATTAATACTATCGGCCTATGTCATAGCGTTCAGACCTGCTCAAATGAAATACTTAGAGGTCTTGGCATGGAGGATAAGATAGAAGGACGAAGTGATTTGATAGCTGGAATTAATCATATGGCATGGCTATTAGAGATTAAGGACAAGGATGGAAATGATCTCTACCCCGAGATTCGCAAGCGTGCCCTAGAAAAGAATAGCCGTGAGAAGCACTATGATATGGTTAGGTATGAATATATTAAGCATTTGGGATATTATTGTACAGAATCCAGTGAGCATAATGCAGAATACAATCCCTTCTTTATAAAATCTAAATACCCTGATTTAATAGATAAATTCAATATACCACTGGATGAGTATCCAAGAAGATGTATTGCCCAGATAGAGGGTTGGGAAAATGAGAAAAACAATATCCTGCAGGATGGTAAGATTACTCATGAAAGATCCCATGAATATGCATCATATATTATGGAAGCAATGATTACTAATAATCCTATAAAAATCGGTGGAAATGTATTAAATACAGGATTAATAGATAATCTACCATCTGATGCCTGCGTAGAGGTTCCCTGCCTGGTAGATGCTCATGGTATCCATCCATGTCATGTGGGAAAATTACCTGTACAGCTAGCCGCTATGAATATGACTAATATCAATGTACATCTGCTTACTATAGAAGCAGCCTATACTAAGAAAAGAGAAAACATATATCAGGCAGCCATGTTAGATCCTCATACAGCAGCAGAGCTATCCATAGATGACATAATTAAGATGTGTGATGAGATGATTCTAGCTCATGGTGATTATATGAAAGACTATCTATAGTAAATATATTATCAGTGGGGTTTCCCTCACTCGATAAGAAATCGGTGTGCAAGTAAGCTGAAGCGTACTTGTAATATAAGTATAGAGTTCAATAAAATAGATAAACAGAGGGATGACTAATAAGTTTCATCTCTCTGTTTGTTTCGGGGTTGACAATATGATTTATATTCTGCATTATATATAAGCAACAATATTTACTTTCTAGCAAGAGACTCTGTAGTAATAAATAGGTTGTAAAATATAGAAAGGTTAGGTAAATTATATGTACGATAGCATTATATTTGACTTAGATGGCACTATATGGGACTCTACTGAGAATGTGGCCTTGGCTTTTAATGAGCTACTAAAAAATAAATACCCTGAGGTAACGGATGAGGTCACAGCTGAAAAGCTGAGGGGCTTGTTTGGACAGCTTCTTGATGATATTGGGGTTCAACTCTTTAAGAGTGTTACGCCTGATAAGGCTATAGAGGTAATACATGATTGCTGCGATTACGAATGCGAGTACTTGGAGCAGCATGGAAATGATTTATACCATGGTATTGAGCAGGTAATAGAAGAGCTTCACAAAAGATATAAGCTATTCATAGTTAGTAACTGTCAGGAGGGTTACATTCAATGTTTATTTGCAATCCATCCTCAACTGGAGAAGTATTTCGCGGATTACGAATATCCCGGTAGGTCCGGTAAACCTAAGGCTGATAATATAAGGATGGTTGTTGATAGAAACGGTTTGAAGAACCCTGTATATGTGGGAGACACAGCTGGAGATGCAGCTTCTGCGAAGAAGGCTGGGGTTCCATTTATATATGCAAGATATGGGTTTGGACAGGTTGAGGAATACGATGCTGTAATCGATGCTCCTTTAGAGCTAATTGATAAATTAAAGCTATAATCATTGACAATATTGATCTTTATTTATATATTAGTAGGAAGAGAAAATTAGATGCACTCCTAATAATAGAAAGAAAAACATAAGTAGGAGATGTAAATAAGTGAATTGGAAGTGAGAAAATGTTAGACGGAAAAAAATCTTTGTTTTCAGGTATGCAGGCAACAGGTACCCTCCATGTGGGTAATTACCTTGGTGCATTAAAAAACTGGGTAGAGTTTGATGATGAATACGAGACCTTTTACTGTGTTGTCGATATGCATTCCATAACCATAAGACAGGAACCGGCAGAGCTTAGGAGAAAAGCAAGGGCACTGCTAACACTTTATATTGCTGCAGGGCTTAACCCTGAAAAGAACTGTATATATTACCAGTCCCATGTGCCAGCCCATGCAGAGCTTAACTGGATATTAAATTGCTTTACCTACATGGGAGAGCTTAATAGAATGACTCAATATAAGGACAAGGCCTCCAAGAACGCTGAAAATATAAATTCAGGGCTCTTCACCTATCCGGTACTTATGGCAGCGGATATTCTGCTATTTCAATCCGATATAGTACCCGTGGGAGATGATCAGAAACAGCATATCGAGATAACCAGAGATATCGCACAGCGATTTAATTCGATTTATGGTGATGTATTTACTATTCCAGAGCCTTATATTAAGAAGACAGGGGCTAGAATAATGAGTCTTCAGGAGCCTACAAAGAAGATGTCAAAATCAGATGAGAATGAGAATGCAAGTATATTTCTTCTAGATGACACTGATACTATTATAAGAAAGTTCAAGAGGGCTGTTACGGATTCAGACAATGAAATCCGCCATTCCAAGGATAAGCCTGGTATCAGTAATCTAATAGAAGTCTATGGAATTACTAGCGGAAAATCCATAGCTGATATAGAGAAGGAATTTGAAGGTAAGGGCTATGGAGATTTTAAGATTGCAGTAGGTGAGTCTGTTGCAGCTATGCTTAAGCCTATACAAGATAAATATGTAGAATTAAGCAAGGACAAGGCGTATATAGATAGTATTATTAAGAATAATGCTGAGAAAGCCTCCTATTATGCCAACAAGACATTAAGGAAGGTCCAGAAAAAGATAGGCTTTCCTGAAAGAATAAGATAGACTTCATACTCATGGCTCCAGTCATGGGAGGTTCACATGTAGTTCAAATCATTAAGTAATCAATTAATGTTATCAGCCCTTAACTGTCATAGGAAGGAGCAGCTTATCAATGAAAAAGCCAATCAAATACTATTCATTGCTTTGCATTATGCTATCAGTCTGTATGATATACACCTCATGTTCCGGTGAAATTGAAAACAATACGGTAAAAGAGCAAAATCAAGAGGTAAGTCAAGATAAAGGCAAAGAACAGGATAATGACCAAGAACAGGATGATGACCAGGAACAAGAAAAGGTTGAAGTGGAAGCTTCGAAAAAGGATTCAAATATAAACTCAGATAATGCTTCGAATATGAATGCTGAAACCAAAGAGACTGACTTGCCTGTTGAAGGCTATGAAAGCGAAGCTAAATTAAGTAAGGATTTTTTACAAAGATACTATGACTTTACCGAAAAAACC
>CAZODB010000149.1:0-5546 GCA_964578425.1 uncultured Herbinix sp. | reverse complement strand
TAGAGCGCTACGTTAGGGACGTAGAGGCCGCAGGTTCAAATCCTGTCACCTCGATTTTTTATTACCCAAATACATGCTACCCACTAATAAAACAAGGTATATTTTGGAGGCCATAAGCATATCATAGCAGGGCATATTATAGCAAAATATATTTTTCTAAATATTATAGCAAAACGACCAAAACAAATTTTCTTAATATATAGCAAAACAAGCAAAACAAGCAAAACAAGCAAAACAAGCAAAATATATTTTTCTAAATATATATTGACAATGGATTTTCCATGGGGTATACTACTCCAAACAATCATATCTGATTACTGGGAATTAAGCAAAGAGCTGATAGTAGCTTCAGAAAGGAGTTTATAGATGAGAACATCAACCATCATCATGTGCAATATGTCTAATATGTTTGGTATGTGTACTATGTACAACATGCCTTGTATAATATTGTGCTCTGATAGATGAATGCGGTGTTTTCATGATAGAATAAACTCTTATAATTTTTTACTATTAAAAGGGACTATAGAAAACTAACAGGAGGCTATCGGCTATCCTGTTTTTTTCTATAATCAATGATTGTTACAGAACATAGCATAAAGCTAACGGAGGTGGGTTATGACTTATCAGGAACCAATGATTGAGCTGATTGGACTTGGAAAGACTTTTGAAAGTAAGAATAATAATGTGAAGGCCTTAGAGGATATTAACCTAACCATATATGAAGGTGAAATCTTCGGGATTATAGGTCTAAGCGGTGCAGGGAAAAGCACTTTAGTTAGATGCATTAATTACTTAGAAATGCCAACGACCGGAAAGGTAATATTTGATGGGATTGATTTATCTAAAGTGGAGGAACACGAATTACTGAAGATAAGGCAGTCTATGGGCATGATATTTCAACAGTTTAATCTTCTCATGCAACGTACAGCACTGCAAAACATTTGCTTTCCGTTAGAAATCGCAGGGGTATCAAAAACGGATGCGAAAAAGCGAGCATATGAGCTTTTGGAGATTGTAGGACTTACTGATAAGTCAAAGGCCTATCCAGCGCAGCTTTCAGGTGGACAAAAGCAAAGAGTTGCCATAGCAAGAGCCCTAGCAACAAAGCCTAAGGTACTCTTGTGTGATGAAGCTACCAGTGCACTAGATCCGACAACCACAAGATCCATACTAGACCTATTAAAGGAGATCAACAAAAGCCTAGGGATTACCATTGTAGTGATTACTCATGAAATGAGTGTTATCGAAGAGATATGCAATCGTGTGGCGATTATTGACGCTAGCCGTATTGCTGAAGTAGGTGATGTGGAGGAGGTCTTTATAAGACCTAAATCAAAGATTGCAAGACAACTGGTTTTTTCAGGGGCTAGTCATATTGAATCCTTTCTTGGAGAGGATAAATGCCGTATTATATTTGACGGAAGAACATCCTTTGAGCCTGTTATAGCTAATATGGTATTGGAATGCAGAACACCGGTCAATATTCTTTTTGCAGACACAAAGGACATAGATGGAAAGGCATTTGGACAGATGGTAATTCAGTTACCAGAGGATGAACTTAATAAGAAAAGGATATTTTCATATCTAGAGACTAACAATATTCCCTATGAGGAGGTGATATAGCATGTTTAGCTTAAGCAAGGAAGTAGTTGAAATGATTGGTATGGGTATTCTAGAGACGCTATACATGACTATATTGTCTTCCATATTAGCTTATATCCTTGGTCTTCCTCTGGGAATACTCTTAGTAGTAACAGATAAGGATGGGATAGCTCCTATGGTAGCGATAAACCGAATTATCGGAGTAATAGTAAATATATTTCGATCAATTCCCTTTGTCATCTTGATGGTAGCTCTAATGCCATTTACGAGAATGGTCATCGGGACCACCCTTGGTCCAAATGCTCTAGTCGTACCCTTAGTCATAGGCTCAGCTCCGTACATAGCGAGGCTTGTGGAATCCTCATTAAAGGAGGTGGATCATGGTATTATAGAAGCGGCTCAATCCATGGGGGCATCCCCTAGCCAGATAGTGTTCAAGGTGCTTATACCGGAGGCTATGCCTTCGCTGATTATTGGAGGAGCTATTGCTGTAATTACCATTCTTGGCTATTCGGCGATGGGTGGCTTCGTCGGAGCCGGAGGACTTGGAACCATAGCCATAAACTATGGGTATTACCGATATCAGGGAGATATGATGCTGATCACTGTGGCCTTACAGGTAGTTATCGTACAAGGCTTTCAAGAGCTTGGGGGAAGAATGATGAGACGTTCAGACAAAAGATTATGAACAATCATATAGGATAATGGATATTCATAAATAAATAATATTAGGAGGAATATGAAATGAAAAAATTTGCATTAATATTAGTAATATTATCATTATTGGTGACTGCCCTTGGAGGCTGCGCTACAGATAAAAAGGATGATGAAAAACAGGATAGCTCTGTAAATGAGGAGAACAAAAAGGACGATATCGAGCTGAAGAAGATCAAAGTAGGAGCCAGTATAACACCTCATGCCGAGATACTTGAGACAGCAAAGAGTATATTGGCTGCCAAAGGATTTGAGCTTGATATCATAGAGTATAATGATTATGTTCAGCCCAATGTAGCCCTAGATGCAGGGGATTTGGATGCGAATTACTTCCAACATCAGCCCTATCTAGATCAGTTTAATGCTGATAGGGGTATGGAGCTTGTATCTGTAGCGATTATTCATTATGAGCCATTTGGTATTTATCCAGGTAAAACCAAAAGCATTGAGGATTTAAAGGATGGTGCAGAGATTGCAGTGCCCAATGACGGTACAAATGAAGCAAGAGCGCTGCTTTTACTAGAAGACCAGGGCCTTATTAAAATTAAGGAAGGTGTAGGTATGGAAGCTACAGTAATCGATATCGTAGAAAATCCGAAAAATCTTGTTATCCATGAAATTGAAGCCGCTCAGCTTGCTCGTTCCCTTCAGGATGTGGATATAGCCGTTATAAATGGTAACTACGCTATACAAGCAGACTTGAATGTTTCTAAGGATGCCATAGCTGTAGAGGATAAGGATTCTGTAGCAGCAGAAACCTATGGAAATGTTATTGCCATCAGAAAAGGTGATGAAGATAGAGAGGAAATCAAAGCACTAATAGAAGCACTGAAAAGTGACGAAGTAAAGAATTATATTGAATCTACCTATGAAGGAGCTGTCGTTCCTAAGTTTTAATATAAATAGGATTATAAAAACTATTATACAATACGGTACCAGCCACCAATGCTTTGGTAACTGGTACCGTATTTAACATATTGACTGTAAGATATTTACATCTATAAATAAAGGAACGATTATTGCATAAAAGAGTATGACATGATACTATTAATATAGGAGAATTTATCTATTAGCATAAAGGGGGGGTATATTTGAGAGAACTGCTAAAACTTAAGCGGAATTATTTGTTGTTGTTATTTCCACTGTCTTTTCTCTTAATATTTTTAGCCAGAAAGAGCAGCTTCTTTGCAGAGCATATTTATGCTTTGCATGTATACAGATGGTTTTCCCAGTCAGTATCTCTTATTACTGGTCTAGTACCCATATCCTTGGCAGAGATTTTAATTATCATATCGCCATTTATTTTAATTGCATTATTAATCAAATTCGTAATACATTTAGTAAAGGATAAGCAGAATCGCAAGATATATGCTACAAAAGCCATAATCAATATTATGTGCTCCTTAAGTGTTGTTCTATTTTCATTTACCATGCTTGGAGGGCTAAATTATTATAGGTATCCATTTAGCCACTATTCAAACTTGGATATAGACAAGTACACAGTAGACGAATTGTATGGACTTACTAAGCAATTAGCTGAGCAAGCTAATGAGCTTAGGGATTTGGTGCCCAAGGTTGATGACAATGGCATATTTGATTTATCCATGAGTTATATTGACCTTGCTAAGGATGCAAACAAAGCTATGATGATTCTGTCAGAAGAATATCCTGTATTTAGAGGAAGATATGCCCGGTCCAAGCCAGTGCTTTTATCTCCCCTTATGTCCTATACTGAAATTACAGGTGTATTTATTCCCTTTACTATGGAGGCCAATGTAAATGTTGATATATCGGACTATGCTATTCCATATACCATGCTACATGAGATGGCGCACCAAAGAGGGTTTATGAGAGAGGATGAGGCCAACTATATAGCATATATAGCAGGTATGAGCTCAAACAATATTGAACTAATGTATAGTAGCACTATGCTGGCTTTGATTTCCTCTGGCAATGTCTTGTATAAACAGGATACAGATATGTATTTTGAAATCAGGGCTATGTATTCGGAAGGAATAGTTAAGGATATACGGGCCGATACAGACTATTGGGCTAAATATGAGGACACGGTGGTTAGCACGATGTCCAATAAAATTAATGACACTTATCTTAAGGCAAATGCTCAAACAGATGGTGTTAAGAGCTATGGGCGTATGGTTGATTTATTACTAGCAAAGTACAGGGCTGAGATATTAGGGCAGCAATAATAGGAATGTAGAAATTAGTAGGATATATAATAATAGTCATGTAACATAGATTACAAATAGTAAAGTATATGCTCTTTTTGGATGGAAAGTATTGATGGGACATCTAAAAGGAGTATTTTTTTGGGTTAATTTTTGAGTTGATTTTAGGATTGATTTTGGAGTTGATTTTAGGGGTTGATTTTTAGAAAGTATATGTTATAATTATTAAGTAATTATTAACAAAATGTTATGAATTTTCCAAAACTGTAACATTTTTGATATAAGGAGATTGTTATGTTTACTATTAAGAAGCTGTTCATTACCTTAACTGCAGTAGTTTTTATTACATTAGGCTTTAGCCATACTGCATATGCAACAGAACTTATTAATCTAGAGAATGATAATATTGAAGAGGCCGATGTAATAGAAAAGAGTAAGGACGAGGGTATTGCCGATACTGAGGAAGGTATTGCCGATACTGAGGAAGTTATTGCTGATACAGAGGAAGGTATTGCTGATGCTGAGGATTTGTATGATTTGGAGTTTTATGATATATTTGAGGATGAGCAAGGTCAGGTTTATTACCTTGAGAAAGAGCCGGTAGAGCTTGAAATTGAAGAAATCGATGAGCTAATACAAGAAGATGAGCTTGAGGAAGAGGCCATTAAGCTAGAGGAAAAGAAGCCTTCCTATTCTGAGAAAGACCTACGACTTCTTTCGTGTCTTATTTATACAGAGGCAGGGAATCAAAACTATAAAGGTATGCTAGCAGTAGCTAATGTTGTTTTAAATAGAGTGAAAAGCAATGTTTATAATCATGTGAATACAATAGAAAAAGTAATATATGACAATGAGTGGGCAGTACAATTCTCAGTAACAAAAACAGATAAAAAGACAGGAAAAAGCATATTAGATAAGGCCCTTGAAGCTTATGACACAGGTAAGTTTTCTGGAAAAAATCCTGCAGCTGAGAAAAAGGCCATGAAGAGGGCAATAAAAGCAGCCAAGGCAGCTCTAAATGGTGAGAATAATATAGGTGATTAC
>CAZODB010000148.1:0-5548 GCA_964578425.1 uncultured Herbinix sp. | reverse complement strand
GGAGTTGTTCTAATTGTTGCTCCCTGGAACTATCCCTTTCAACTTGCTCTTATGCCACTTATCGGCGCTATTGCTGGCGGTAATTGTGCTGTGCTTAAAACACCTACTAGTGCAGCAGCAAGCTCGGCTGTCATTAAGGAAATGCTATCGTCTGCTTTTTCAGAGGATTATATTACTGTGGTAGAAGGAAGGGAAGCAGGAAGCCGTGATTTGCCAGATGGAAAATTTGACTTTATTTTCTTTACAGGTAGTGTAAATGTGGGGCGACATATTATGGAACGCGCCTCAAAGCACCTGACACCGGTAGTGTTAGAACTGGGAGGAAAAAGCCCTTGTATTGTAGATGAAACTGCGGATCTTGCCCTAACAGCAAAACGCATTATATGGGGGAAGAGCATCAATTCCGGTCAGACCTGCGTGGCACCAGACTATGTCTTGGTTCATAGCAGTGTGAAAGAAGAACTTATAAGAGAAATGAAAAAGAACATTCGTCTTCTTTTGGGTGAAGATATTTTAAAGAATAAGGATATACCATGGATAATAAATCAGCATCATTTTGAGCGTCTTACCAAGCTGATTGAAACAGGTGAAGTGGTATTCGGGGGTCGAAATAGTTCCGAAGATCGTAGAATTGAATTAACCATTATTGATAATGTCAGATGGGATTGTCCCCTTATGCAGGAGGAATTGTTCGGTCCTATTCTTCCGATCTTGACCTATGATAACAGGGAGGAAATGCTACGTTTTATGGTTAAGCGTGAAAAACCTTTAGCCTTATACCTTTTTACACAAAGCAAAGAAATGGAGAAACAAGTCACCACACGACTTTCCTATGGCGGAGGTTGTATCAATGATACAATTATGCATGTGGCAAACAACCATATTCCATTTGGGGGAGTTGGGAATAGTGGTATGGGCAATTATCACGGTATACGAAGCTTTGAAACATTTACCCACGCTAAAGGGATTGTAAAGCGGGCTAAACGCCTGGATGTTCCTCTCAGGTATCCTCCTTATGACAGTGAAAGAAAAATGAAGTTTTTACGGATGTTTTTAAAGTAGATCATTCCATTTGCAATATTGTTTTATTATTGCGGGAAGAAGTTGTGGATAGTACAAAAATCTTACTTGGCTAAATCATCAAAGAAATATAACACTAATTAAAAAAATAAAAATAAACTTATACGATTCTCAAGAATTAAAAAACCTTGAGAATTGTTTATTCTTGTAAGATTATTTAATCCTGTGCGTCTTATAGTTAGGAGGTGAAAAAGTGACAGAGCTTGAGGAGATTTATAATAGATATTTTAAGGATGTTTATTTCTTCATATATAGTATATCAAAAGATAAACATATAGCAGAAGATATGACTTCTGAAACATTTTTAAAAGCGATAAAGTCCATTGAAGGCTTTAAAGGAAATTGTGATATCAAGGTGTGGTTATTTCAAATAGCTAAAAACTCATATTATTCATATATGAGAAAGCAAAAGAAGCTGGTAGGACTAGACTCAGTGCCTGATAAAAAAGATGATTTTGATATAGAAAAATCGGTGCTTTCATCTGAAGAGTCCATGAAAATTCATGAAGTTCTCCATAATTTATCAGAGCCATATAAGGAAGTATTTACTCTACGAGTTTTTGGAGAGCTGAGCTTTAGTCAGATTGGCAGTTTGTTTGGTAAAACAGATAATTGGGCTTGTGTCACTTTTCATAGGGCCAAAAATAAGATTAGAGAGGAAATGAGGGATTATTAATGAAGATTACATGTAATATTATTAAAGATGTTTTACCTCTATATGTAGAAAACATGCTGAGTGATGACTCATGTGTTATGGTTGATGAACATATTGAACAGTGTAAGGTATGTAAGAGTTATCTTGGTGAGATGCAGAATTTTACTGAAATTCCAGTAGATAGGGATACCACTCCTCTAGTAAAGATAAAATCTACATTACGCAAGAAGAAAACGCAGACAGTGATACTTTCAATAATGTTTACAATTATACTTTTTGTTATAACAGTAGCTTTCCTGACAGCACCAGAGTATATTCCATATAGCGAAAGAAGTGTAACAATAGATGAACTTGGGAATGGTTCGGTGATGGCTATATTTGAGGATACCGTATATGGATATGACATTGAAAGATATCTGTCAGACGACAAGGAGGGTTATGTCTACAACATTACGACGTGGAATAGCATATGGAATAGAAATATAAAGACATCAAATGCAAATAATACTATTTTAAATCCGAAAGGTGAAAATGTTGTTTCAATATATTATTACCAGACAGATGGAAGTGGTGATATATTGATATATGGTAAAGATTTAAACCCAAACGGGGGAATTATCACATTACCAAGACTAGTTTTATCCTATTACTCACTAATAGCCATAGTATTTGCTGCAATTAGTGGATTAATTATGCTTATATTGCATCGTAATAAAAAGGTATTTAATATTATACTGAAAGTTTTCTTCTTCCCAGTATCCTACCTATTAGGACAATTAGTTATAAAAGGATTTTCATCGTCATCATATACTGCGTTACGAGATTTTTATGCAATATTGTTAGTTATGACTCCGCTATATATCGCTTTTCTAACGACTATAAACTTAATCAAGCAGTATAAAGTAAGTAAATAAGTAAGTAAATAAATAAATATATATATAAGGGTCGTAAGCTTATCCCTATATCGGAGTATATTGACATTATTCTGATATAGGGATAAAATAATTTAATACTATGGCTAAATTATTTGGACTACATTTCGTTCTGTGGTAGGATAGTTGTCACAGTACCATAAATATTATATGATAAGTAAAAACATGTGGAGGTTAAAGAAATTTATGACAGAAGTAATTGGAGTTATTCTAGTATGCACCCTAATAAATACTGTTGAGCTAATATCGGTTATATTTTTTGGTGTTGGTATAAGTATATTGGGAGCGATAGACAATATATCACAAAATAAAATTCCAATAAACAAGCTTGTATTGTTAACACTACAGGTATTGAGTACTATATTTGTATCCTTGTCCTTGCTTAATGAAGCTCCTACTTTCAATGTATTTTTTATACTTATTGGAATGTCTATCTTTTATGTTTTGTATAACTTGAAGAATATAATGAGCCTAAAGAATGCTAATAAGATTAGTGCGATTATATTATTGGTAGTTGCTTGTGTTTTTGTTGATATTGCATTTTATAATGTATTAAATATCTTTAGATTTATTGTGTTTGCAATATGCATATTAGGATATTTAGCTTTAATATATATTAAAAAGCCTTGTAGTAAATATTTAAGTTAGGTGAAAATACATAGATTAAGAAGACTAAGAAAGGTGGACATTAGATGAGATTATCAAATGAACAGTTAAAGGAGATTTATTACGGAGCACTTAGCATTGACGAAATGGAGGATGGATATTTGCAGTCTTTTCAATATACAGAGCAGCAGATGCAGTATTTTGAGGAAAGCAGTGAATTCTGGTATGATAGATGTACAGCTTCAAACGCAAAAACACTTGAGTTTAGTACAAGAGCAACTGAGTTTTCTTTGGAATACAAAATCATATGGGTGGGGTCAGAAGACTCTATTGAACTTGCTGTAGATGGATTGATAAGAAAGATATATTATATAAAGGATTTGCAGAAGGAAGGGAAAATATCCTTTGAAATGCCAGCTGGGGAAAAGAATGTTATAGTTTATTTGCCTGCTGATGCTACCGTTCTGATTCGTAATTTTGAGATTGATGCAGAAGTGTTTCCTGTGGAGAAAAATGAGAAGGTTTTGTGGATGGGAGACTCCATAACACAGGGGTTTGGTCCGTTACGTTCCGCACATACCTATGTAAGTGTGGCAAACCGTCTACTTAACTATGATATTCTTAACCAGGGAATAGGCGGATACGTATATGATAAGAAGGTGCTTCTTAATATGGACGGTTATTCCCCTGATAAAATTATTATCTCTATGGGAACTAATCAATATGGAACAGAAAGCATGAAGGATATTGAGGAATATTACGAAAGATTATCAGAAGTTTATGGTGATAGGCCAGTACTCTGTATAACACCAATCTGGAGGGGAGATTCACCTGATGGAGTGGAAGTGCTTGCAAAGTTCTGCCAGAAGACCAAGGATATTTGTGAAAAGTATTCTAATATTACCGTAGTAGAAGGATTTAAGCTTGTGCCCCATTTATCTGAATATTTTCTGGACAATCTTCATCCTAATTCACTTGGCTGTGAGATATATGGTAGAAACCTTGTGTTAGCAATACAGGAAGCGGGGTTCTAAGAAGGGCGAAGGGATATGAAAAATTACAAAATTAGATTCTCTCTTAAGGGGCTTATTGCATTTGTGATTATAATGCTGCCTAATATTATTTGGATGATTAATCCCCCGGGCAATGATTTTATGTCATCAAACAGTAGTACTATTGACTTCCTTAATATTTCTATGGTGGTAAGTCAATGGATAATGATTATAGGATTAATAATGCTTTGCAGAACAGAAGCAGCAACATCAAATCATGTATTTGTGATAGTAAGTCTTTTATGTGCTGGAATATACTATGTCTTGTGGGTTTGCTATTATCTTGATAAGGTTAGCCAATTGATGTTTATTGGAATGGCAGTTTTTCCATGCTGTTATTTTATATCTTTTATTTTATGGAAGAAAATCTATTTACTACTTATTCCAACGATTATATTTTCCGTATTACATATTGGAATTACAGTTAGTAATGTGATTTAAGCTACCTGATGTGAAGGACAATATCCTAAAAGAAGCATTCCATCCTTGAATTCCATAAGCTGCTATGTTAATAATCATATAAAAGGCTATTGCAAAAAAAAAAATACCACTGGATACTAGGAAACCAGCCAATATTTTTGCATGTTTTACTCGTTTTCTTCTGAGAACAGCATAAGATATTACCAAATTGTTATGCAGGAAGTCCATATCAGAAAGGGGCTATTGAGTTTAATCATGGACACATCCAAAGAATTTTTCCGAAAGGAACCGCCTCCAACAACCTAATTCAGAAAGATATCCGCTTAACATGGTTGCATCTTTAGTAAGCGGAAGAGTAGAAAATGGATGGTTATATTTTGAAGGATTAAATGAATTACGAGACATAGATTAATATTATTTGTTACATTGTTAGCTGACCGTCAATCGAGAAACATACTTTCTTGGTTGACGGTTTTTGCATATTGTGATTTGTAAGTTAAAATGACATTTCTTCTCCTTCAACAACCGCATCTTCTCTTGATAATCTTCAAGAGTTGATGGATTTTTCTTTTACGCTATATATTAATTTTAGTAATTATAGATTTAATAAGAAAATATTAGAAATACTATTGACATTAAATGAGAAGTGTCATATATTGAATTTAACAAATAAATTAGATGGTGCAGTATTTAGAATTTAACACCAAGGAGGTGTAAAATGAAATTAGGAGAAATTGCTGAAATAAGGACAGGATTAGTCTTGGCAAGAAAAAAAGCAACTGTTAAATACGAAATTCAAAATA
>CAZODB010000147.1:3601-5580 GCA_964578425.1 uncultured Herbinix sp. | reverse complement strand
ATTCTGTACCGGGTACCGTACCCGGTACGGAATCCGTTGGAATCCGTGGAGATGATTTTACTCTTCTGGTGAATTACTATAAATCTGTTTAATCTTATCGGTTATGATTTTGTTTTGAAATAGAAGGTTAATCTCGGCTCCGATAAACAGTATATACATGCAAAAATACATCCAAAGCATGAACAATACTATAGTTGTGAGGCTACCATACATGGATGCATAGTTGGAATAATGGTCAATATAATAGGAGAAGGCATAGGAAAAACCCATCCAACCAGCTGAGCATACCAAGGCTCCGGGAAGCTCATTTGACAGCTTGGTCTTTCTATTAGGGATGGCGATATATATAACAAGGAAGAAGACTAATAATATAATCAAACCAACGATGGTTCTTAGACTGATTATTAGTAAAGCTAAATCCTGTAGAACTGGAAAGCGCATCTCAATCCAAATGTATAGCTTGTTACCAAAGATAAAGAGTATTATGGTGGCAATTAACATTATCGCAAAGATAAGTGTATATATTGTAGAAATGATTCTAAGTAAAATTGATTTTCTGGTTTCCTGTATCCCATATACAGAATTTAACCCCTTCATGATGGCAAGAAACCCCTTTCCTGCTGACCATAATGCAGTAATAGCGGTAATAGATATTAAAGTACCTGAGTTCGTTCTATGATATATCTCAGTAACAACAAGAACAATCAGTGAGTTAAAGGCCTTAGGAAATATCTGTATAACAAGGTTTAGTATTGTACTTTCTTTTAATGAAAAGAAGGGAACTATACTCAAAAGAAACATTATAAATGGAAAAAATGAGATGATGATAAAGAAGGCAGCCTGTGCTGAGAAGGCTGACACATGGTCATCTCTTATTTTCCTAAAAAACATATTTATTAGATTAATGGTTGGTTTTATCATATCGTGCCCCCATCCAAAACACATGCACCCACCATTTATAGATGGGCTTCATCATACAACATCAACTAAACATATTGTACTACTTGAGCCTCTCATGACTAAAGTCACGAGTGTTCTTCTTGTATTAATAAAGGTTCAAAGGAGTTTCATTATATTATATGTGAGCTTAAAATAGACTATTCTTTTGATTGTGGAAATCTACCCTATTTGATCGGTAAGATAGACTTTTTTATATATGGCTTGCCATATAAGTTTACTCATGTTATAGGTATCAATCCTGAATAATAGATTCTAGAACAAGGGAATCCCAATACTCTGAATTAATATTAATTTTATAATCCTGTAGTAGTTCATCATAGTGTGTCCTAAACCGCTCCGTCTTCTCTTTCTGGATGGCATCCTGGATTGCTATTTCATAGCGTTCAGATGAGCTATTATCAAGCATATGAATAATATAATGGCCAAATTTTGTGGTAATCACATCGCTATATTCATCTTTATTAAGCTCCTTAGCCGCCAGCTTATATTCTTCCTCAGCAGTATTGTCTGCAAGTATAAAGCTACGTTCATAGCGGGTAGCGCCATCAACCTGATCTAAAACCTCATCAAAGTCAGAGCCGTTAATTATCAACTCTTTAATTTCTGATATCTTGTCATTGGCTTTCTCTAAATCATCCTCTCTGAAGGGAGTTATATTCTGGTCCCTAAGCTCAGCTGTGGGAACATAGAGACATTCAGTTTTGTATTCCCTATATTCTTCAGGATCTATAGTGCTCTGAATAGAATCCTTATCCACCTCATAATTACTAGTTATAGCCAGGTAGTACCTATCAGCCAGGGCTAATTTATTGAATGCATCTATAAGAACCTTCCTATTCATACCTGTCTCTTTTAGATTACCCTCTGACATAGATGCTATCTGCTTGTCTACATCTGCTTCAATAGCCACAAGCTCATCCTTGTTTAGACCGTAGCCCTCCTTTTTGGCCTGGTCAGATAGTATTTCATATAGAATAACACTTGTCATGATTGTATCCTTAGCAAGCTGCTCCATAGTC
>CAZODB010000147.1:0-3501 GCA_964578425.1 uncultured Herbinix sp. | reverse complement strand
ATTATGGTTATGATATTAGGTAGAAGCTTTTAGATAAATATGGGATAAGATAGGTCGTATTTTATAGATAAGGAGATTTGCCGATGATTAATTTTGAAGATGAAATCGAAAAATTCCAGCCCAGTCTGGAGATTGAACAAGCAGAGGATGTAATATATAATAACGATATGACTGATATCTCAGATATTTTAAAGGGACTATTGAAGGAAAAAGACAACACTCATTATGATGAAAGAAATTAGGTGGGGATAATATATGGTTTGCCCAAATTGCCAAAGCAATATATCCGACAAGAGAATACAATGCGACCGTTGCGGTCAGGACTTAGCCTTATATAAGAGGATTTATAAAGCATCTAACATGTATTATAATAATGGCCTGACAAGGGCAAAGGTACGGGATTTATCAGGTGCGGTTGTTGCTTTAAAGAAAAGTCTTGAACTAAACAAGTCAAATACTAATGCCAGAAACCTTTTGGGATTGGTATATTTTGAGATGGGTGAAACTGTAGCTGCCCTCAGTGAGTGGGTAATTAGCAGATATTTTATGCCTGATGGTAACGACGCTGATAAATATATAGATGACATACAGGAGAATCCCACTAGGCTGGATGGGCTAAATCAGGCAATCAAAAGATACAATAATGCCCTAGTATTTGCAAAACAGGGTAGTGATGATCTGGCCACAATTCAACTTAAGAGAGTAATTCAGCTTAATCCTCATTTTATAAGGGCGTATCATTTGCTATCCGTACTATATATGAAGAATGGTGAGAATGAGAGAGCAAAAAGATGTTTGCTTAAGGTTGCTCGTATCGATGTATCGAATACAACTACACTTAGATATCTTAAGGAGCTAGAACCGCAGCATGCCCAGAAAAGAGATGGGGAATCTAGCCTAGGGTCTGATAAGGATGCGACCTCATCGATTATACCTCTTTCCTCATATCGTGAGGATAAGCCTAACATTATGGCATTTGTGAATCTGGTTATAGGGGTTTTGATAGGGTTAGCAGTAGCCATATTCTTGATTTTACCATCTATAAAGAAAGATGATATCAGTGGGAACAACCAAGACTATGATGAGAATTATAGTGCAGGCATGGTAGCACTTGAAGAAAAGGAAGCCACTATAGCGCAGCTTCTGAGTGATAAGGAAGCCCTTGAGGAGACAGTAATAAGACTTAGGGCTGAGCTTGAAGAAATCGTTCTACCTGAGATTAATCCAAAGCTTTATGAACCATTATTTGAAGCTTCTTCACTATATATGGATGAATTGGCAAAGGAAGAAAAAGACAGAGAGTTTATGCAGATTGCGGAGATCCTTAGACTATTGGATACAAGTCAGTATGAATCAGAGCTATCATTACAGCTTATTGATAGAATTAAGCAGGAGATATATCCGGGATTATCTAAAGAGTATTATAATTCAGGACATGATTTATATGGTGATTACAAGTATGAAGAGGCCTTGGTGGATCTTATGCTATCTTATAATTATGATCCTACAAATGTGAATACTATTTATTTTATAGGTAGAACATATCATCGATTAGAGGATTATGACAATGCCAAAGTATATTACGAGATGATTATAAATGATTATTCAGATTCGAAAAGGTTTCAAAATGCAAAGAGCTACCTGAGACGTATACAAGACTAAGGGATAGTGAATAAACAGGCCGGTAACAAATCCCTTTGTCTTCTTTATTAACACAAGAAGAACACTCGTGGCTTTAGTCATGAGAGGTTCAAAGGGGTATGAAGATATAGAAACACATCACATAAGATAATATTCAGAGTAAGAAGATTGATTTTATATAGAATCTGCTTACAAATGAAAGAAAAGAGTTTCGAAGGGGAAACTCTTTTCTAATAGCCCAACATGGGAATAAATGACATAATATAACTATAATAAACAAGATTGGAGGGAAAGCGACTAATGCAAGAGGGCAAAAGGTATGGTAGAGTGGACAAGCGGTCTGGAAAGGAGGAGACAAGCTATGAGATAAGCGGGAGATGTCTAATTATCAGACTGAATGAAGAATTAGATCATCATAATGCTATTCAGATTAGGGAAAAGGCAGATAGGCTGATAGAAAGAAATTATGTTAAGCATATAATATTCGATTTTTCAGGCTCCACATTTATGGATAGTGCAGGAATTGGTGTAATCATGGGCCGATACAAGAAGGTTATATTTATTGGAGGAAGCATCGCTGTAGCCAGTGTCAATTCTGCAGTTGATAGGATTTTTAGACTATCGGGTCTTTATAAAATTATTGATAAATATGATTCTGTAGAGACCGCGCTAAATCAAATGAAATAGCTATATGAAAGGAAAGGGGATAAGTAGATAAAATGGATAACACGAATAAGATGATATTGGAGTTTGAGAGCAGGTCACAAAATGAAAGCTTTGCACGAACTGTAGTCGCAGCCTTTGCAGCTACTATGGATCCTACTATCGAGGAACTGGCTGATATAAAGACAGCTGTATCTGAGGCTGTTACTAACAGCATAATCCATGGTTATGGCAACTGTATAGGCATGATATATTTGCGGTCATTTATAAGCGGTGATGAAATTACGGTCGAGGTAGAGGATTCGGGATCAGGCATAAAGGATATCAATAAGGCAATGGAGCCACTGTATACATCCAGACCAGAACTTGAAAGGTCTGGTATGGGATTTTCATTTATGGAGGCATTTATGGATGATTTAGAGGTAGTATCTGCATTTGGTGAGGGTACATTGATAAGAATGAAAAAGCGCATAGGCAAGCAAGTCATTAAAGGGTATACGCAGCATACCGGACAGAACGTGGTTTAATACATAAGGTATCGAAGGGAGTGAGGTTTAATGTGGATACACTTGAGCTGATTAAAATGTCCAGAGATGGGGACAAGGAAGCAAGAGACCTTGTAGTTAAGCAAAATGTAGGCCTTGTATGGAGCATAGTCAGAAGATTTGCTAATCGTGGTCATGAGATGGAGGATTTATTTCAGATAGGTAGTATAGGTTTGATAAAGGCAATTGATAAGTTTGATTACTCATATGAAGTGAAGTTCTCGACCTACGCAGTTCCCATGATTACAGGTGAAATAAAGCGTTTCCTACGGGATGACGGTATGATTAAGGTCAGTAGAACTCTTAAGGAATTCGCGACA
Source organism: uncultured Herbinix sp. (assembly GCA_964578425.1). Lineage (GTDB taxonomy): Bacteria > Bacillota > Clostridia > Lachnospirales > Lachnospiraceae > Mobilitalea. Next base: position 332 of record CAZODB010000147.1, on the reverse strand, counting down.
AGGATAAGAGCCTATAGAGAAAGATTCGGCAGTATGTATGGCAGGGAGCCTACTATTGAGGAAATAGAAGTAGAGCTTGATATCACAAAGGACCAGATACTTATGGCGATAGAGACAGGGGCAGAGGTAGAATCTCTGTATAAAACTATTTATCAGGGGGATGGAAGCCCGATATACTTGATTGATAAATTAGCAGAAACAAAGGATGAAAATGAAAATATGATTGATAAGCTTGCATTAGAAGAGATTATAGCTACCCTAGATGAAAAGGAGCAAAAAATAATCAAGCTTAGATACTTTAATGATAGAACACAGACTGATATTGCAAAGGA
>CAZODB010000146.1:0-5598 GCA_964578425.1 uncultured Herbinix sp. | reverse complement strand
CCACGGACTGTTATGGATGAGTTTCTATCTATTTTACCAAGGTTTTTGTGTATCTCAGCAATATAGTCCAGTAGCATCTCCATTATCTTCTGCTTTTCCCTATCCACCAAGGCAATATCAACTTCCAGCTTTTCCAATAAAGCTTCATAAGAACCTAATATGATTGTCAATTGCTCTAGCACAGCATGAGGCTCATTAGGTAGACTAATCATGGTTTCTATCGGCTTCTTGAAGAACTCTTCTTGGTATATTTCTTTGCGAGATAAGATATCCAAGGTTTTTCTTAGGGCTTCTTTTTTATCATCCTGAATAGTTAAAGACTTTCTATAATCCCTAACTAATCTTCCTCGGAAATCTCTCAACTCCTCTACAGTCAATTCACCTAAATTCTTGCTCTTGCCCTTTACCTCTCCTAATTCCTCTTCATAAGTAAATATTTGCTCTGTTGTAAAATGGTCAAATTCTGCAAGGCTTGAGATGTTATTATCAAAGCTATTAACCTTCTCTTCAATTGCTTTTACTTGCTCTTCCTCTTTTGACATTGCAATTAATATAAGCTGAACACGGTTTTTAAAGGCCAGGTCGGTGATTTGACTTCGTGGAATTAACTCAGTCCTTTGATATTTTTCTTCTAACTGTTTCATATCACTATCAATTTTGTTTTGTAATACTGCTATGTCTGTGGAGACTTTATTATATTCCTTCTCCGTTTTCTCATGGATCTTACCCTGGAAAGCTCTTTCTTTCTTTGCCTCTTTCTCTATGAATTCATCCACAGTAATATCCCTATAATCCTTTTCCTCAAGTCCATATTCTGCTTCTTTTGATAATAATTGTTTCTGCTTGTTTTCGAATCGTTCCTTGGCTAGGTTTAGTCTCTCTTCTAACTGTTTTTGATTATCACTAATTTGCTTGGTCAAGGCCTCAAATCTTGCCTCAATATCCTCTATGTCTTTATTTAGCCTTTCGCCTTCTTGATAGCCTTGGTATAGACTCGCCGATTTTTGTAAATCTTCTGATTTGTAATTACCTTTTTGTATATTGCCTGATGTCTCCTGAATAAATCTATTTAACTCACTGATTATACGTTTGCATTCATCTAAGTTGTTTTTAATCTTATTTGAATCACCTGTAATCTTCTGCATTTGGTCTCGGTCATTTAGATATTCTGCATATCGCGTACATAACTTCTTAAAATCTCGTATTTTATTATTGAGGTTTATCTCCTGCTGATTATTTGCATTGATTTTCTCAGATAATTCCCCTAGCAACTTTTGCAATGTATCCTTTTCACTTCGCAGTTCCCTTAAGGTGTTTTCGGATTTAGTAATCTTCTGTCTTAGGGTATCCACTTCCTTAATACATTCCTTGTATTTATTTTCTGTTATGGACTGAAACTTAATCTCATTATATTTATTATCATACTCTTTAATTTCAGCTTCTTTTTGTAGCAATAGCTTCTCGGCCTTATCTATCTGACTCTGTTTCTGATCTAGCAATTCTCTTAAGGAATCCTCGTCCAGTAGGTGATGGTTAAACATCACAAAGAAGCTGATTTTATCCATCTCATAGATACAGCTTTCACTGTTATTCGAAAATGTATCTAAGTCCTCTCTTCTAATGATTGGAATCGGAAATGAGGTATAAAAATCAACCTGACTTGCTGCCAATTGTCCTATCCCTTTGTCACTCATTATAATACTGTAGGGAAGCATTGGATTTTGTTTTAATAAGGCCTGATTAAGCTCAGTAGAATTTCCATTTCGCTTCAGCCACTCCATGCCGTATACAAAAGACAAATCCATATCATTTAATGATTCACTAAAGTCCTTTGGTAAGTCTAGAACCTTGCCTGTTTCTAGCTTACTATATTCCTCTTCCAGCTCTTCCTTTCGTCGTTCTAGAGTACGCTTACCATCTCTTAATTCTTTCAGTTTTATATGGAAGACATCTTCAATCCTTGCCAGGTCAAATACGTCCTTCTCATCCAAGCCGATAAATTTCAGTATCATTTTCCGAATCTCTAATTCATCCTCGTATTCTCCCAAGAGCTTCTCTTGATGAACACCCTCAAGTTGCAGCTGTCCTAGTTCTTTGTTCTCATCCTCAATATCTCTGCTGCAGGACATAATACTCTCATCTGTTTCCTCTTTCTGCTTTTTCTGCTGTATCAAACTGCTATGAAGCTCTTGCAACTCCTCTTTCAGCTGAATATCCATTACTTCCAGAGTAGCTTCCTCGTATACTCTAAGGATGTTTCTTTCAAGTATTGCTTGATATCGCTTGTTAAACTCTGATTCTTCCTTATCATATGAACTAATTCTAGTTTGAACCTGTCCAAGGCTTCTATTCAGCTCTTGAAGCTGCTCCTGCAAACGGCCTTCCCTAGAGCTTAACTCGTTTTGCTCCTTCCGTTTATCCAAGAGCAAATCCTCCTGCTCCTTAAGATATACTCTATGCCTTTCTAGTGCATCCTCATAATAGCACCTAAGGTTATAGCCCAACTGGTTTCTCTCAGGTAACAAATCCTTCTCTTTGTCTTTCATAACTTCCAACTGATTCTCTAGAAGAAGAACGTCGCCAGAGAAGTCCCTATACTCTCCATAAAGCCTCGCACACTCCATAGAGTTGATTTGAAAGATCAACTCATCAATTGACTTTTCAATCTGATTCTTCTCATCCTCTATACCCTTTTGTTCTATATACATTTCATCAAGCTGATCCATAAGACAATAAAGCTGATAGGACACCTCCTCGAATCGCACTGACTGTAAATTGCTCTCTAGGGTGGCCAGTTTCTCTTCAACCATTGTCTTTTCCTTTGTCTTATCATCCCATAGTGATAAAAGACTGCCTCTTAAAAATGCAATCTTTTCTTCATATTCTTGCTTATTTAGCATGGCCTCTAAAAATGCCGCAGCACTTTCACGAATCCGCTCCGCATCGATCTGAAATGATAGAATATATTCCCTTCGCTCTATCTTTGATTGGTTTTCTTTATATTGTAGGATAAACTTATGGATTATCTTAGCAAACTCTTTTATCCGATTCTCATCCTTATTAAGCTTACTTTCTACAGCTGTCAGAAACCACTTCTCTACAAGACCTGCCTCATCCTTAGCATCCTTAAACAGATCCGATAGACCAGATTCCTTTAGATTCACCTTCTTAATAATCGTTTCCCATTCTGTATGGTTAATCTGAAATTCCTTTAATCGATCAAAATATCTCCTTTGTTGAGCAGACTGATTCATATCAAAGTATTGAAAATTCAGACCTCTATCTCTCTTAATATCTTCAAATATTCCTTTACATACATTAAAGCCCTTAAGCTTTTTCACTTTTCCATTAAGCTCAATTACTGGAATGCTGTGAATATCAAAATCATTGGCTTCCTTATATTCGAAAATAAAGTTCACCATATCCAGCTCTTCCCTAGAATCATCTTCACCAGATACCTGCTTACGGCGAACCATCATTCCTACCATTACATATCCTGCACCACCATCCAGTACCCATTCTGTAAGAATAAATGTTGGACGATTAGTGGTAAAAAAGCTGGCAAAATTACGATCCGGAGTATCACGGTAGCGTTTTCGAACAAGAGGTGCAATCATCATCTGTACAAGAACGGATTTACCACCACCGTTTTGTAAGGACAATAAGGTGCTTTCTCCATCAAAATGAAAGGTTTCATCCTCCATTCGCATGGCATTATTGTTATAATTTAGATTGATTGCACGAAAGCAATTTATCTTACTCAACTTCCTTCACCCCCAGCACTCTCATAACACGGTTATAATTATTCTTATTTAATAAATTAAAGTCCATGAAATGATCTAATTTGATGGTCGTCTTAATCATCTCGTCTGCTTCAATGTAATCTATAAGTCCCTGCTTTTGCAGGAATGTCAAGATGGAATGAATAAACCCTTCCTTAGTCGTCCTTGCTCTGGAGCCACGATCATCGCTCCGTAGTGCTTCATAAGCTTCTAGCATATTAGTGAAGGCAAGTCCCCCTTGTTCTTCCTCTTCTTCCTGATTGGAGGTTCCCTCTTTCAATCGATCAGATATACAATTAAGGAGCTCCCCCACCTTCATAAAATCCCTGGTTTTACTGGAACTTCCTTGTCCATCATAGAATTCCACAAGCAAGGTAAGAATAACAAATTGGGACAGGTAGTAATCCTTATCAGTAGCAGTGGATTTACATAAGGTTGATTTTAGCAAGGCCTTGGAAAACCCTAGAAAATCATTGTCCTCCTTGGGAATGAGATAAATCACATTGCCATATCGTTCTATATTACTATCTGCCACCTCTCCCTGTCTTTTAACTAGGTTCATGACTGTTTCATTCTCAGTATAGGATTTATAGAGCTGGGTTTCCTCATCTTCTTTTAGTTCTCTATTCTGAAGTAGATAATAAAATATCATCTGACTGGTGGTTATCTCTTCCAATTCATAAGCCATAAAGCAATCACTCTCCTATTCTATAGTAAATATGACATTTGAGCATCTAATTTTCTTCATCTGCCCATCTTCATCAGTTACATTTATAAACTCTACTATGTCTTGGTCCTCTCTAGTTACTTCCAGGCTCTTAATCCGATTTAATCCATCCACTTCTTCTATTAGTTCCAGGAGACATAGGTTGATCTGAAAACCATCTACTCGATCTGTAAAATGTTCTTCTCGTTCTTTACGAAGATCATCAAAGTTAAAGCTTCTGTTCTTGATTAATTCAACCATAATCTCTCGAAAAATCTCCAGATTTGGAATAAGTAGATTTCGCTCCTCTTCAGTTATCAATTCTTTTAATTTTCGTAATGACAAGCTTTTGTATTGGTAAGTGTATTGAAGAATACATAGTAAGCTCTCCTTATAAACCCTAAGCTTTTTCTCCAGCTTCATTTTCTGGTCCTGCAACCAAGCTTCATCATCGAAATCTTCTAGAACTTCCGATTCTTCATTTTCTCTCTGATTAATTATCCTTTGATATTCAAATGCTTTGCCGATATGGTAGGTCTTGTCCACATCTCGATTAAACAATGGCCGTAGAAATATGTCTAAGCGATCAAGATTATCAGGCTCTTTTATCACTTGCTCGTATAGGTCATTGCGAATAGAAAAGCGTTTTATTAGTGACATCTGTGATAGAGCTTCTAATTCCTTGGTATACATGGATTTCAAATCAAAATGAGTGGAAAGAATTTTCTGATACTCATCTAATGCACGGTTGATATAGCCTTCAATGGTTTTTAGATGCTTCAAATTATCCGACTCTAATTGCCCTAACTTTTCTATATGGATATCCTGCTGTTCCAAGCCCTCCACCAATTTTTTTACATGTTCCTTGTAACCACTGAATTTCTTCTTGGTCTCATCAATGGTTATAAGATTATCCTCAAGGATGTGGCTATATTCTGCAACAGAGAACATAAGTGCATTCTGCCTGATTCTACCCATGGCTTCAAGCATCCTTTGTAGTTGGATTCTAAGTAAATTAAAAATCTGCTTGATTGTATCCACTGCCTTATCATAGCTGGCCTTCTCCATTTGAAGCTTAAAAATCATCTCTTGTATAGTAAGCTTCATATT
>CAZODB010000145.1:0-5600 GCA_964578425.1 uncultured Herbinix sp. | reverse complement strand
AAATATGTTTTTTATGATCATTGAATAACTCTCCATAAAAATCATATAGCATGGACAAATGAATAAACTCATCCAAGTGTTCCACGCGAGATCCTTTATCTAACATAAAAACACCACCTGTAAAGTATTTTTCTTTACAGGTGGTAGTATATCTAATTTCAATAGTCTTGTCAAGTACATATTTCTATGCATTATTATCTAGTTCTTATAACTAGTTTTTATTTTTTATACCTCTTTTATACAGGATATGCTTTATTCACTGTATCAGCTTCAGATACATCAACACCGGTTTTTTGTGCTTGACGATATTTGAAGAAGTCCATAGCTACTTGAGGGAACAATGCATAGGATAATACGTCCTCATCCTGTTCCTTCCAATCAGCAATCTCAGCTTCTATCTTATGAAGCTCAGGCTCAATTAGATCTGCAGGTCTGCAAGTAATAGGCTTCTCATCACCTATAACCTTTTTCTGTACTTCAGGATTAAAAGGTTTTGCAGTCTTTCCGTATTGTCCAGATAAGAGTGCCTTAGATTCCTTTGTTACCATCTTATAACGCTCTCCTGCCAGCACATTTAATACTGCCTGAGTACCTACAATCTGACTGGATGGTGTAACAAGTGGTGGCTCACCAAAGTCCTTACGAACTCTTGGAATCTCATTAAGAACATCATAGTACTTATCTTCTGCATTTTGTTCCTTAAGCTGGGATACTAGATTGGATAGCATTCCACCTGGTACCTGGTACAAGAGGGTCTTAATATCAACACCCATAACCCTAGGGTTAAGTATACCAGATTCTAAAGCCTTATCTTTCATAGGGCGGAAATAATCAGCAATTTCTGCAAGAAGATCTTGGTCAAATCCTGTATCATAAGGTGTCCCCTTAAAGGTCTCAACCAACACCTCTGTAGCTGGCTGGCTTGTACCCATAGCAAAGGGTGACATGGCAGTGTCTATTATATCACAGCCTGCCTCAACTGCTTTCATATAAGTCATAGCCGCAACACCACTGGTGTAATGGTTATGAAGGTCAATAGGTATTTTAACCGCCTTTTTAAGAGCTGTTATCAATCTAGTTGCCTCATAAGGAACTAATAAACCAGCCATATCTTTAATACATATGGAAGAAGCGCCTAGAGATTCTATCTGCTTTGCTAGGCTAACATAATAATCAATGGTGTAGGCATCTCCTAAAGTATAGCTGATTGCTATCTGTGCGTGGCCATTCTCTTTATTAGTAGCCTTAACTGTGCTTTCTAAGTTTCTGATATCATTTAAGGCATCAAAGATACGGATAATATCGATACCATTTGCTAAGGATTTTTGTACAAAATACTCAACAACATCATCAGCATAATGGCGGTAGCCTAATATATTTTGACCTCTAAAAAGCATCTGTAGTTTGGTATTTTTAAATCCTGATCTTATCTTTCTTAATCTATCCCATGGATCTTCCTTAAGGAAACGCAAGCAAGCATCAAAGGTTGCTCCACCCCAACATTCTACGGAATGGTAGCCTACTTTATCCATCATCTCTAACACCGGAAGCATCTCTTCAGTAGACATTCTTGTAGCTATCAGGGATTGATGCGCATCACGAAGAATGGTTTCTGTGATTTTTACCGGTCTTTTTGCTTGTTCAGCCATTCATTTACCTCCTGTTCGATATATAATACTTATGTTATGTTATTTATTACACTATTCAACAAAATATAAATAACTTATTTAATTCTATGTTAATCCAAATCCTGACAAAATAATATTTCAATAAATGAATTAATATTTAGCCGAAAACAGATAAGAATACACCGGCCGCTACGGCTGTACCGATTACACCTGCCACATTAGGACCCATAGCATGCATCAGTAAGAAATTCGTAGGATCTGCCTCGTGTCCTACCTTTTGAGAAACTCTGGCAGCCATCGGAACTGCAGATACTCCGGCAGATCCAATTAAAGGATTAACCTTACCACCGCTTAACTTGCACATCAATTTACCAAATAGTACACCGCTGGCTGTACCGAACGCAAATGCTATAAGGCCCAGTCCGACAATTTTGAGTGTACCTATGTTTAAGAATGCTTCTGCGCTCGTGGTTGCTCCTACTGAGGTTCCCAGTAGAATTACTACGATATACATTAATGCATTAGATGAAGTTTCTGTTAATTGACGTACAACACCACTCTCACGGAATAAATTACCAAGCATAAGCATGCCTACTAATGGTGCAGTATCTGGTAAAATAAGTACAACTACGATTGTAACTATAATTGGAAATAAAATTCTTTCTAGCTTGGTTACCGGTCTTAATTGCTCCATCTTTATCTTTCTTTCCTTCTCTGTGGTGAGAAGCTTCATGATAGGTGGCTGTATGATTGGAACGAGAGACATATAGGAATATGCCGCCACCGCAATCGGCCCTATCAGCTCCGGCGCCAGCTTACTAGCTAAGAATATTGATGTAGGACCATCTGCTCCACCTATTATAGAGATTGAAGCCGCCGCTCCGTCTGTAAAACCGAGGAGAATAGCTCCAAAGTATGCTGCATATATGCCAAATTGTGCCGCAGCACCTAGTAAAAAACTTATGGGATTGGCAATCAAAGGTCCAAAGTCCGTCATTGCGCCTACACCAAGGAATATAAGGGATGGCCATATGCCATACGCATCACCTAGATAGAAATAATGTAATAATCCGCCAGGTACTAAATCTCCGTTAGCATTAAGACTGGGTTCTGCCATGATACCTGGAAAAAGATTAACAAGTAGCATACCAAAGGCTATTGGTATAAGTAATAGCGGTTCGTAATCCTTTTTAATAGCCAGATATAAGAGTCCACAGGCAACAAAAATCATTATTACATTCTTATAGGTTATATTGTAAAAACCTGATGATTCTAATAAATTCACTAATGTGTTTATTAAATAGTCCATTTTCAGTCCTTCCTCTTAAAGGGGATTTACTAATGAAATCCGACTTAATTTTAATTTAAAGTAGCTAATAATTCTCCTGCTTCAACTGATTGTCCGGCACTTACGTTAATGCTTGATACGGTACCATCTTCAGTTGCAACAATCTCATTTTCCATCTTCATAGCTTCAAGAATAAGTATTACCTCACCCTTTTTTATAGCCTGCCCAACGGTTGCCTTTAAGGAAAATATCTTACCTGGCATAGGTGAACTTATCTTTATACTACCTTGAGAACCTGAAGCAACTTTTGGTGCAGGAGCGGATACAGCTGCGGAAGGAGTAGGAGCAGCCTTTTGTACGGTAGTTACAGGAGCCGGTGTTACCCTTGGTGCTGATGCCGGTGTAGCTGATGATGCGCTGTTGCTTTCTTCAACTGATACTTCATAGGTATTGCCATTAACAGTGATTGTATAATATTTCATGATAAAAATCCTCCTTGTGATCTATAGGATAACCGTACTTATACGATTATTATATATATTTTTTTCTATTAACTTTCCGTATAGAACGGACAACAAATCCTCCGACCTGAGCATCTGACAGATTAACTGAATTAAACTCGCTAATTGCGGCTGTAATCACTGCTACCAGCTCATAATCGTTTATTAGATTGGCTTCTTCCTGACTCACAATATGTGCAATTACATTATCTACAGGAGAGACCTTTGTATTAGGCTCATTATTATTAGCTTTCGGTGTAGAACCGGGTAAGAATTTAAAGAGACTAATTAGTAGTATCATTAAGATTAAGACGGCGAATACCATACCCATTCCCAGCAGTGTGTTTAGTGATGCTGTTTTAATTCGATCAGATAAAGGCTCCTGCGTAAGAAGGACTATGGAATTTGAAATACCGTTATTTATTATGGTCATAATATGAATCAAACCTTTCTTTAAATGACATTGGTATCATGTGTTTTATAGCAGTTAAAATGATTTATGCTTTTTAAGTGGTCTTGCCTCGCTTTTTGTAAAGAGCATTTCGAAAGCGTATATAACATGCTTTCTAACAGTCTCGGGTTCAATGATATTATCTACATATCCACGTTTTGCTGCAGAAAGGGCACCATTTTGAAGTGAAGCATATTGCGATGACTTCTCATTAATAACCTCAGCAGGCTCACCATCATACATAATCTGTGCGGCTAATTTAGCATCCATCATACCTATCTCGGCATTGGGTAGTGCAAATACATAATCTGCTCCGATATGCTTGGAATTCATGGAAATATATGCACTTCCATAGGCCTTTCCAATTATAAGATTAACCTTAGCTACTGTTGCATCTGCAAATGCATAGGTAAGCTCAGCTGATGCTGATGCTATGGACACTTCCTCATTAAGGTCAGCCTTATATCCGCTTATATTAGTAAGAGTAAGAAGAGGAATATCAAATGCATCGCAGAATCTAACAAAGCTGGCCGCTTTGTTACATCCGTCTGTCGTTAATACAGAATCAAACTGTTCAAGAGCCTTACCATTCTCATCTAATACTTTAGTTCGATTGGCTATAGCACCTACTGTTACACCATTTAACCTGATAAATCCTGTCACCATCTCTTTAGCATAATCAGGCTTAATCTCAAAGAAATAGTTATTGTCTGCAATATCAATAATTGCATTTTTTGTATCATCTAGCTCCTGATTAAATGCCGGAACAAGACGATTTAAATCATCACTGCATTCTATAAGGCAGCCTTCCTCCTCGTTATTAGAAGGAATAATACTAATTAATTCACGAATCTTATTTATTAGATCAAGATCACTAGAACCAACATAGTCTACTGTGCCGGATTTTTCATTAAATGCTGCACTTGAGGTGTCTAGTTTTTGTTTGTAGTTCCCTTGTAGGGAATTAGGTGTCTGCAAGAATAATCTTGCATTGTTTCTCTCAATAAAGGTAAAGTCACTTAAGGATGACATGACTGCCAGTCCTCCACCACAGTTACCAAATACTGCTGTGATTTGTGGAATTACACCAGAAGCCATAACCTGCTTTAGATAGATTTCCCCAAAGCCGTTCAGTGCATCAGTAGCCTCCTGTAATCTCATGCCTGTGGAATCAACCAATCCGATTACAGGTGCTCCCACCTTAAGTGCCAAATCATAAATCGCGGTTATTTTCTTAGAATGCATTTCTCCGACAGAACCACCCAAGGATGTTGAATCCTGACTAAATACATAGACAGGGTTACCATCAATGAGACCATAGCCGGTTATTACTCCGTCGTTCGGAATATGCTTCTGCTCAAGATTAAAGTCTGTACTTCTTTTGGTAATGAATGCACCGACTTCAACAAAACTGTTGTCATCAAGCAATGAAGTAATTCTTTCTCTTGCTGATAGTTGTGCTGCAATAGACATTTTCAGCCCTCCAATTTTCTTAATGTAGTAGAATACCAATTTTCTGCCAATTATAATTGTATAATACTTAAAAACAAAAGGCAAGTAACAATAGTACATTTATAAGAATATATTTATTTTAAACAACTATTAATTTTATCCAAATCAAATCCCTTACGGTATAAGGATGCCATTAGCTTCTGCTTTTCATCAAAGTTAAGGATTGCGATATCCTTGTGTTTCTTCAGGATAGCTTTATTAATTGCTAATATCTCAGGATC
>CAZODB010000144.1:1450-5667 GCA_964578425.1 uncultured Herbinix sp. | reverse complement strand
TATACGAAATAGGTATGTCCCATCTGGGCATTCAGATATTATATGATATTTTAAATCGCAGGGAGGATACCTATTGTGAGCGGGTTTATTCTCCGTGGTTAGATTTGGACAAGCTGATGAGGGAGAGGAAGATCCCTCTTTTTGCATTGGAAAGTCAGGATCCAATAAAGAATTTTGATTTTCTAGGTATTACCCTTCAATATGAAATGTGCTATACCAATATTCTTCAGGTATTGGAGCTTTCACAGATTCCAATCTATGCTAAGGACAGAACAGAGGATGACCCCATAGTTATAGGAGGAGGGCCCTGTTCCTATAACCCTGAACCAATTGCGGATTTCTTTGATTTTTTCTATATAGGTGAGGGGGAGACGGCATATAATGAGCTCCTTGATATTTATAAGGAATGTAAGAGTGCTGGTAAATCCAGAAGAGAATTCCTGGAGCTGGCGGCTGGTATTGAGGGAATATATGTTCCTGCATTTTATGATGTAATCTACAATGAAGATGATACAATAAAAGGCTTTGAGAAGAACTATGAGGGGGCGGCGGACAGAGTTAAGAAACAGGTGGAAATGAATCTAAGTGAGACTTATTATCCTACCAGGCCTCTTGTTCCTTTTATAAAGGCTACTCAGGATAGAGTAGTGCTGGAGATTCAGAGAGGCTGTATCCGTGGCTGTAGATTCTGTCAGGCAGGCATGGTTTATCGTCCTACCAGAGAAAGGGATTTAGAATACCTTAAAAAATGTGCTTATGAGATGCTTAAGTCGACCGGACATGAGGAGATATCCTTAAGCTCCTTGAGCTCCAGTGATTATTCACAGCTTCAGGAGCTGGTGTATTTTCTTATTGATGAATTTGGCTCAAAGGGGGTTAACATTTCCCTGCCATCCTTAAGAATAGATGCATTTTCATTGGATGTTATGAGTAAGGTTCAGGATATAAGAAAAAGTAGTCTGACATTTGCCCCTGAGGCGGGGAGTCAGAGACTTAGAGATGTTATTAACAAGGGGCTTACTGAGGAGGCTATACTTAGCGGTGCTGAGGAGGCATTTTCAAGTGGCTGGAATAGGGTTAAGCTATACTTTATGATGGGACTTCCTACCGAAACGGATGAGGATATAGTGGGAATTGCGGTATTATCTGATAAAATAGCCAGAGTGTATTATGAAATACCTAAGGATCAGAGACAGGGCAAGGTAAGCATCGTGGCTAGTTCATCCTTCTTTGTTCCCAAGCCCTTTACTCCATTTCAGTGGTCAAGGATGGATACTCCAGAGGAGTATTTGGCTAAGCAAAAACTATTAAGAAGTAAGATAAACGAGCAGCTGAATAGGAAAAGCATAAAGTTTAACTGGCATGAGGCAGAGCTAAGTGAATTAGAGGGAGTACTGGCCAGAGGGGATAGAAGATTAAGCAGGGTTATATATGATGCTTATATGTCTGGTTGTATGTATGATTCCTGGAGTGAGTATTTTGATTATGATAAATGGTTAAAGGCTCTTGAGGAAAACGACCTATCTACTGCGTTCTACAATAGTAGAGAACGTGAAGAGGCAGAGATTTTTCCTTGGGATATTATAGACGCTGGTATAAGTAAATCGTTTCTGCTCAAGGAGTATCAAAGGGCGAGAAATGGTCTTGAGACACCTAACTGCAGAGAGCTATGCTACAACTGTGGTGCAAATCAATTTGGTGGAGGAGTTTGTGTTAATGGTCAGGTGCTTCCTGGAGAAAATCATAAAAATGAAGTTGGTAATGATGATACATTATTGACGGACATGGACTCGCAGTGCACAGGAGGTGGCATATGAAGGTTAGATTAAAGTTTCAAAAACATGGAGCTATGAAATTTATTGGCCATCTTGATGTTATGAGATATTTTCAGAAGGCATTTCGAAGAGCAGGTCTTGATAGTGAATATACTAAGGGATTTAATCCTCATCAGATTATGTCCTTTGCTGCACCTTTAGGGGTTGGGCTCACCAGCGATGCTGAATATGTGGATATAGGTCTTTATTCGAGCGACCCACCGGAGGCAATGCTTAAGAGGATAAATGAAGTGATGTCTGATGGATTTTATGTGATAGGTTATCATAAATTGTCTGAGCCTGAGGTGAATGAAAAGAATGTGACTGCCATGTCCTTAGTATCCTCAGCCGATTATCTAGTATCACTAAAGGATGGATATTCCTTGGGTGATATGGGTGATGTCCATGATGAGGTTACAGGAGTAAGGTTTCGAGAGGCATTTGAGAGTTTTTATGCTAAGCAGGATATTACTGTTCTGAAGAAGACTAAGAAAAGTGAGATGGAAGTTAACATAAGACCCATGATCACGCTGCTTTCCTTTAATGAGATGGAATATAATGAAAAGCTTAAGGAAAGATTAGTAGATATGCCTACACCTGTTAATAATGAACTTAGCTATAGTCTTGAAAGTGAAAGCAAGGCAGACATCTATGGAAATGATTTCAGGGTATTTATGCAGTTGAATACAGGAAGTGCTGCTAATCTTAAGCCAGAGCTGGTGATGGAGGCGTTCTGCAATGAGAATGGAATATTGTATAATCCGTGGGCATGGCAGGTTCATAGGCTTGAGATTTATACAAGGGATGTGATGTCGGGGAAATTGATTTCACTTGATAGGTTAGAGAAGTAGTGATTTTTGATGATATATATAGTTGTTGTGTATGTATTATGATGATATTGAGGAATGATGATTGATTATTGAGAAATGATGATATTAAGGATTGATGTAATTAGGGATTGATGTTATTAGGGATTGATGTTATTAAGGATAGATGTAATTAAGGATTGATGTAATTAGGGATTGATGTTATTAAGGATAGATGTTATTAAGGATAGATGATATTAAAGATTGATATTATTTAGAATTGATGATATTAAAGATTTATCTTATTATGTATTGATCTAAATAAAGATAATTGTTGATCTAATATATATATCTATATATATAGGGAAGGTCGTAGGGGTGTTCATAAATGAGCCATAAGCTAGTTATAACAAAGAATAATGATACTATAATATCCGCATTTTTTGATGGAATGAATATGATACAAGTATCTTTAAATCCTGCTAAGGATGATACGATTCTTGGCAATATCTATCTTGGAAAGGTTAAGAATATTGTTAAGAATATCAATGCAGCCTTTGTAGAAATAGCGGATGGTAGGATGTGTTATTATTCTATGGCAGAGAATAGATATCCTATTCTGTCAAATCAGCCTGATGAAGCCAATGAGATGACATCCAAAAAAGTAACCACAATAAAAGCTGGTGATGAGCTTATTGTCCAGGTAACAAAGGAGGGTGTTAAGACCAAGGCTCCTGTAGTCAGTTCAAACATAAATCTCACCGGTAAATTCGTAGCTCTGACATATGGAAAATCATCAGTGGGAGTTTCCACCAAGATAGATGATGCTATAGAAAGACAGAGGCTACGTAGTCTTGTAAGGCCCTATGTCGCTAAAGATTATAGTATAATAGTTCGCACAAATTCAGCATTTATAGAGGATGAATTAATTCTAAATGAAATAAATAATTTGGTTGAGATATATAAAAATATCCGTATATACGGAATTCACAAAAACAGGTATTCCCTATTGTATCGTACCCCACCAGGCTATATCTGTGATATTAGGGATGGGTATTCTGATCGTGTGGACGAATTTGTTACAGATGATGAAGAGCTTTATGAAAATATGAAGGAATATCTTACTCAGCATCAGCCGGAGGATAAGGATAAGCTAAGACTATATAAGGATCATACCTTAAGTCTATCCTCTTTATATGGAATTATAGAGAAAATCAATGACTCTGTAAGACCATTAGTATGGTTAAAGTCTGGGGGAACTATAGTAATACAGCCCACAGAGGCTTTGACAGTAATAGATGTGAACACAGGAAAAGCTGTATCAGGTAGGAAGAAGGTTCAAGAAACATTTCTAAAGATTAATCGAGAAGCCGCCAAGGAGATTGCGAAACAGCTTAGGCTAAGAAACATAAGCGGCATCATTATAATAGATTTCATTGATATGGAATTACAAAAGAATAAGGACCTATTGATGCGAGAGCTTGAGGAACACTTCAGAAAAGACCCTATTAAAACAACCCTGGTGGACATGACAGCCTTAGGTTTGGTGGAGGTCACAAGAAAGAAACAGCGTAAACCCCTACATGAGCAAGTAAAG
>CAZODB010000144.1:0-1350 GCA_964578425.1 uncultured Herbinix sp. | reverse complement strand
TTTGGTGGAGGTCACAAGAAAGAAACAGCGTAAACCCCTACATGAGCAAGTAAAGATTTTGGTACCCGGTACCGTACCGGGTACGGTACCAGGTACCAAATAAGCAAGTACCCGGTACAGAAATGAGTTGTACCCGGTACAGAAAATATAATATGAAAGGGACCCGAATGATATGTTAACGAGTGCAGATGTTTTGAATATTAGAAATACAATTCGTAAAGCAGTTGAGAATAATGAAATTTCTGGAGCTAATTTACTGATATTTAAGAATGAGGAAGAGATATTATATCATGAGTATGGTTTTGCATCCATAGAGAAGCAACTTCCGATTAATAGAGATACTATCTTTAGGCTGTATTCTATGACGAAGCCAGTTACAGCAGCTGCTACTATGATTCTTGTAGAGAGAGGAATGATTGATTTATACGAACCTGTTGGTAGGTATTTGAAAGGCTTTCGTAATCAAGTAGTAGCAGAGAACAATACTCTGGTCCCGGCCAAAAGAGAAATGAGAATAAAAGATTTGCTTAACATGACATCAGGACTTTTGTATGGTGGAGAATGCGAATCGGGTAAAGCGACAGGTAAGATTTTTGAGGAAATAGATGAAAAGCTTTTCACAGAAAATGCATTAAGTACGATAGAAATAGCTAACAAATTAGGAAAATGTCCTCTGGCCTTTCATCCCGGAGAATACTGGGCATATGGAGCCAGTGCAGATGTACTTGCGGCTATAATAGAAGTGGTTAGTGGAATGAAGTATGGAGAGTTTATAAAAAAAGAGATATTTGAACCTTTAGGAATGAAGGATACAGCCTTCTTTGTACCAGAAGAAAAGAGAGATCGAATGGCCAATACCTATGAAGCAGATGGTAAGGGCGGATTAGTTCTTTATACAGACAATAATCTTGGCATTATTCAAAATATGGATAGAAAGCCGGCTTATGAAGCTGGTGGAGCAGGATTAGTATCTACAATTGACGATTATGCTAGGTTTTCACTGATGCTTATGAATGGTGGATGTCATGAAGGAGTGTACATAATGAATCCTAAGACAGTGAAATACATGACCACCAAAACATTAAATCCAGAACAGCAAAAGGGTTTTGCATCATGGTATGAATTAGAGGGTCATAGCTATGGCAACCTAATGAGAGTTCTTACAGATACATCAAGAGCAGGAACTATAGGAAGCATATATGAATATGGTTGGGATGGTTGGCTTGGTTGTTATTTCGCTAATTGTCCAACTGATAATCTAAATTTTCTTTTCATGACACAGAAAACAGATGCTGGTACCATGGAGATTACAAGAAAATTAAGAAATATTATTATAAGTAGCTGTAGTGA
>CAZODB010000143.1:0-5686 GCA_964578425.1 uncultured Herbinix sp. | reverse complement strand
ATTAATCTTATTTTCTATGGCAAATTCCTCGGCCGTTGACCCTGATGGTGCAATGATAGTTAATTGGTATTTTTTTACAGAGATATTTTAATTTGTCGCCATAGATATTTGGACTGTTATGAATTTCTCAGATAATGAACCGCAATCTGTGTCCTATGCTCCAATCCAGTCTTTTCAAGTATAGTAGAAATATGATTTCGGACTGTACCGTTTGTCAGGTATAATCTCTCACAAATATCCTTATTGGACATTCCTTCAGCGATTAATCCAGCTATTTCCATCTCCCTAGGAGATAAAAGCATATTAAACATTTTATTGGAGGTCCCTTCAGGAGACACTCTACTCCGTATAAATTCCAAAATATCCTTCTGAAATACACTTCCACCCGAATTAATCACCCTGATAGCTGACAGTATCCTCTCAGCTGGGCTGTTCTTTAATATGTAACCATTGACTCCCGCTTGAAGAGCACTAAGAATAAGTTCAGGCTCATCAAATGTGGTTAGTAGCAGGGGGGACGAAAGCTCCTCATCCATAATCTTTTTGGCAGCAGTAATTCCATCCATCAGAGGCATCCTAATATCAAGCATAACCACATCCGGCTTATACTCTCTTGACATTTCAACCGCTTCAAGCCCATTAACAGCTGCTCCTACACACTCCAAGTCATTTTGAGTCTCCAATATCATCTTCAATCCTTCACGTATAATGGCATCATCATCTGCCAAAAGCACTCTTATCACACATATCCCCCCATTTAATCATATTATGGTACCGGGTACTGTACCCGGTACAGAAATCGGCTGTACCCGGTACGGTACCGGGTACAGATTAAGTCACTGTAAATATATTCGTTACACTGAACCCATTTTCATCCTTTACAAAAAAACATCTACCCTTACAATTTACTGTTCTTTCTTCAATTGCCTCTAAGCCTAGATGCTTTTCAAATTCCTGATCGGTCCTTCCGTTATCCTTATATTCCACCTTGATTATCTTATTAAACACCTGTATGCTTAAAACAAACTCAGTTGCATTTGAATGCTTTAGCACATTGGTCAGACATTCCTTCAGATTATCATGGATACAAGCCCAGATATCAAGACTAATATTAGTTAGATCCCCGGTTGTCTTTAGCTTAGAAGAAACATTATATCTAACCTTAAATTCCTCCAATACCCCATTAATATCTTGAATACCAAGTAGGGATTTATCTGTCCGCTCCTCTCTTAGGGCTATACGAATCTCATCCACACTATCTCGAAGATTTATTATAGCCTTCTCTACAGTCTCTGCCGCTTTATTATGATTATCCTTCATTTGTAGCATAGCAGCCTCCAGTAGAATTATACTTCCCGATATACCATGACCGATTTCGTCATGAATTCTCGCGGCAATTCTATTACGCTCCTCCAAGGAGGCAGCCTTTTTTAGGGTCTTCTTCAGACCATTAAGATCAGCGACATTACCCTCTAGCCTCGTGATTTTCTCTTGAAGGATTTCATTTCTATGTATAAAATATTCCTGCTTAATAATAGTGAATCTTGATAACATAATCGTCATTATAAGAATAATCGATAGAATCATCATATTCAGGCTTGGTGTAAATATAAGAAAAAGCAAAATCATCGCAATCACAGAAATCTGATAATACATATCATTTGATAGTATAAGCTCACATAGGTGCAGTAGTAACACCGCTAAAAGCGGAAACAGCAACTCTATTCCTATAAAGAAGCATCCGATTATTGAGGCTGATAAAGTAACAAAAAGCAATGATTTCTTTTTCCATAGCCTGTCTAGTAAAAGCTCAAAGACAAACACACAGGCAAAGCTAAGAACCGATATAATTATAGAAACCACATCGGCCTTAGCATCAACCACCACAAGATATGAAGTGGCCACAGCCACCAGCTTTGTAATTAAATATAGGACGGATAAATCCAGCATGAATAATCCTAACCTTTTTTATAGTTTTGTGAAAATAGTACTGCTCCAATCAAAAATGCTAATATAGTAAATAGTAACAGTATAATAAGATTTGAACTTACATCAGCCATAGGATTGTTCATAAGCTTACGGACGGTATCCATGAACCAGAACTGTGGCAGAACTCTTGCAAGATTCTGAAGGCTTTCCGGTGCCATATCTATAGGAAAATATGCTCCTCCTAATATTGCACCAATGGTACTATATCCCATTATAAGTGCCAACACGCCACTTCTTGACCGGATAAGTATAGAAGCTCCTACAACAAAGCATATAGTAAAGAATGATAAAATTATCATTAATATAAATAGCTTATAGATAGGAAATCCGATATCTATATCTATATAAGTCAAATAGCCACAATATATAGAAACCATAATAAAGGACAGGATCAGCCCGAATATACAATTACCGGCAATATATTGCACAGGCTTAACAGTGGTTATGGTGATTCTATTATATATTCCATTTGCCCTATCATCGATAATCATAAAGGATAATATCATACCCAATGGAAATATAATCATTAGAAAAAACCCAATAGTATTACGAAATCCTTCGTTTTGCCTGAATTTAACCAAATCTAGATCATAGGCCTTAGCCCTTGATATGGGAATCTCCACATCCTTATAGTCTTTTAAATGTCTATCAAAAACATCACTGCTTCCCTCTGCACTTACAGACAATAGTCTAATTCCTGCCAGATAGCTGTTCATATATGCCTCTAGGAAGGCTGCATTTTCAAAATCATCTGTTGAGGTAATTATTATATTGCCATCTCTGCCGGAAGCAAATGTATCATAAAAGCCTTCAGGTATTTCTATTATACTTGAAATACTTTTATCAATCAACATTTCCGAAAGATAATCGTAGCTGTCATGCTCTATTAATTCATAATTGAGCTCTTCGGTTAGATATGATTTGAAGTCCTTAGATAGGATACTATTATCATAATCCATAACTCCAACTTGATGCTTTGATAGAAGTACATCCTCAACAAAGCTACCCATAAGGAATATTAGAAAACACAATAATAATCCGCATATTATCGAAAGAATCACAGCCAGACGATTTCGTTTTAGATATGATTTTACTAGCATACAGGTATTCTTCATAGCTCCTCCTTCCTAGAAAATCCAAATGCTCCTATTATAAGCATGATAATCGATATAATAGCACAGACTACTATAACCATATTTGCTTTTTCATATCTGCCAAATAAGGCAAGATCGAAAGCAGCCTGCTGTATCTGATATATAGGCATTACCTGTGTTACACCATCTATGAATATTTCCTTGGAATATGTTCCCGATATAAACATCATGGTCCATAGGACAGGCATAAAGGTAGCCATGGGATTAACCTTTATAAATAAACCATATACTGCCCCAATTAGAATAACTGTAAAGCTAACAATAAAGAACATAACAAACAAATACAGATTATCCAGGAAATTAGATGCATATTTGGCATCAAATATAAGTACGCTTAATATCATTAAGACTCCAACCTGCAAAACAACCTGAGGTAGCAAGCCAAGTATTTTTGAAAGAAATAGCTTGACTTGGCTTATTGGAGCGACTTTCAACCGCCTAATAGTAGTGTCCTGTCGTTCTCCCATAAAACACATCGCTCCCAGAATAATACTCATGAAGCTAAGCATTACCAGCATAGTAATAGCGTAATAATCAAGCATGGTTCTACTAATGCCCAGATCCTTTTGCCTAATATAATTTACCTCTTCATCAAATGAGTTCATAAGAGCCTTGGGATTGGACTTAACAATAACATTTATGGCTTTATTTATCTGAGAAAAGCCATTCATCATGGCACTAATGGTTTGGTTTTTGATACGATTTGATCCCTCATATATCTTAATTTCCATAGGATAGCCCGTAAACAATATAGCCGCAGCAATTTCATCCCTTCCTGCAAGTTCAATGGATGAGTCCATATTCTGAGACCTTTCAAATATGATATTTTGCTGATCTGTTATTCCTTGCGTAAATGCCTCAATTGCCATTATATCAACAGCCTCATCAGCTTCTATCATATAATGTATCCTTACCTCACCTACAACCTCCTCTGCCAAATCCATGCTAGAAAGTAAATTGCCCAGTAAGAATACCAGGACTACAGGAAAAATTAGAAAGAAGAATAAATTACTTTTATCTCTGAGAAATTCTCTTGATTCCTTTAAAATAATCTCAATCATTGTACCCCTCCTACCTGAGCTCTCGCCCTGTTAAGGTCAAGAATAGGGTATCCAGATTTGGCACCTCTGACTTAATATTGTTGATGGGTAGCTCATAACTAATAAACTCCTGAATAATTCTTTCAATACTATTTTCTTCTATTGATATATCCACCCGTATAAGTGAATCTTCTATTATAATTCCCCTAATTCCGGGCATTAGCTTTACCTTTTTACAAAATGCATCTCGATCAAAGCTTACAGGGATCTTAGTTTCAACATAAACCGTCTTAACATCTGTAACCATCGATACTAGTTCGGGCTCGGTTCCGCAAGCAATCATTTTCCCCTTATCAATAATTGCTATACGATCACAGATTTCCTCTACCTCCTGCATATAATGGGAGGTATATATAACCGTAGCTCCTCTGTCACGAAGCATCCTTATAGAGTTCAATATATGTTCTCTAGACTGTGTATCCACGCCGACCGTCGGCTCATCTAATACAATAAGCTTGGGATTATGGGCAATACCACAGGCGATATTTAATCTTCTTCTCATACCCCCTGACATTTTTCTGGGCCTAATTTTCATCTTGTCAGAAAGTCCGACAAACTCCAAGGCTTCTATTACATTCTGAGTAAGCTTACTTCCACTAAGGCCATATAAGGAAGCAAAAAACCTCACATTCTCATATGCACTCAGATGATTATAAATGGCAATATCCTGAGGAACCATCCCGATAAGCTGCTTAATACTCTTCTTATCCTTTCGAATATCCATCCCATTAACTATGATCTCACCCTTATCAAAATCAGTTAAGGTAGTTATTACATTTAAGGTAGTGGATTTACCTGCACCATTCGGCCCTAGCAGACCAAAAATTTCACCCTTCTCTACAGTAAAGCTAATATGATCTACCGCTGTCAGCTCCCCATATTTTTTCACTAAATTGTCAATACTAAGGTAAGACATGCAAAACCTCCTCATAGCTTTATTTTTTATTAAATTCTTAACGGAGGTTTTATCCTCCATCTAAATTTATTTTTACTACAATACATACAACTGAGGATTTCTCCTCCCTCAAAAATTATTTTTATAATGAAACTTTACAACGGAGGAATTGTCCTCCCTCATAGATTTAATATAATCATAGCTTCTATAGATTAAAATAGGAAGTGACAGCTGTTATAACTTAGTTATGACAATTGTCATGTTTATTGTATTTGTTTACTGTACCAGGTACCGTACCCGGTACAGAATCGGCCTGTACCCGGTACGGAATCGGACTGTACCCGGTACAGAAGAACACAATTTGGAAAATTCATTGAAAATTAAATCGAAGTCATATATAATGGCTTTAGTTAATGAACAGATAAGACAAGGAGGAGTACCAATGTCAACAAATGTATATGACATACTACAGGATCGTGGGTTTATCGAACAGTGTACCCACGAAGATGAGGTTCGAGAATTATTAGGAAAGGAATCCGTCACCTTTT
>CAZODB010000142.1:0-5754 GCA_964578425.1 uncultured Herbinix sp. | reverse complement strand
TAGGAGGTTTTGAAATGGTTAGACAGATTATTAATATTGATGAGGATTTATGTGTTGGCTGTGGTTTATGTGTTAATGCATGCCAAGAAGGTGCCATTGGAATTATAGATGGAAAAGCAAAATTATTACGTGATGATTACTGTGATGGCTTAGGTAATTGTTTACCAGTTTGTCCGACAGGTGCAATTTCATTTGAGAGTAGAGAGGCATTGGAATTTAATAAGGAAGAGGTCAAAAAGAACATGGAGAATAAGAATAAAGCATCTATAGAGAAAGAGCAAAGCTTTAGCGGATGTCCTGGCTCTAGAATGATGGAGTTTAGTAATAAAAATGCTAAGGTGCGCTCCACTATAGATAATGATGATGAATTAAAAGAGGATAAGCGCCATGCTCCATCTATGCTACGTCAGTGGCCTGTTCAGCTACAGCTTGTTCCTCATAATGCTTCTTATTTAAACGGTGCAGACTTATTAATAGCAGCAGATTGTACTGCATTTTCCTTTGGAGATTTCCATTCCTTTATGAAGGATAAAGTCACATTAATAGGATGTCCTAAGCTTGATGATACTGATTATTCTGAAAAGCTAGCACAAATTTTAAAAAGCAATACCATAAACAGTATTACTGTTATAAGGATGGAGGTACCCTGCTGTGGCGGGATCGTACAAGCGGTAAAGACTGCAATGTTAGCTAGTGGAGAGCTTATACCATGGAGAAAGGTAACGATTTCTACTGATGGCATGGTACTTGAGGACACCAAGTAAAGTAAAGATTAAGGTAATTAGAATAAAAAAATAACAATACCCACTTGACAAATAAGGCAAGTGGGTTTATTCTTATTATAAAGCATAGTATATAAGTATGAATACTATGTATTGATATTTGCATATAATATACTATAATTAAAATTAATTATAGTATATTAAGCATTAGATAATAACCATAGTATTTATTAACACAAGAAGAGCACTCGTGACTTTAGTCATGATAGGTTTAAACAATCAAAGTATATTTAAATTAATATGAGAAAGGAATATGAATAATGGCAAATATTAAGAAACAAATAACAGAATTAATAGGAAAAACACCTTTGCTTGAGCTTACAAATTATAACAAAAATCATGAGCTTAAAGGAAGAATCATTGCAAAGCTTGAGTCTTTTAATCCAGCAGGAAGTATTAAGGACAGAATAGCAAAAAGTATGATTGAGGAAGCCCTAGAATTAGGTAGGATTAATAAGGATACTGTTATTATCGAACCTACAAGCGGTAACACTGGAATAGGGCTAGCTAGTGTATGTGCAAGCTACGGTATGAATTTGATTATAACTATGCCTGATACGATGAGTATAGAGAGGCGTAATCTAATGAAGGCATTTGGTGCGGAGCTTATTCTTACAGATGGCTCTAAGGGAATGAAGGGTGCTATCGATAAGGCAAGAGAAATTCAAAATACTACACCAAATAGTTTTATTCCTTCACAATTTGAAAACCCCAATAATCCTAAGGTTCATAAAGAAACTACAGGTGTAGAAATATGGAATGATACTGATGGAAATGTTGATGTTTTTGTATCAGGAATAGGCACAGGTGGAACTATCAGTGGAGCAGGAGCCTATCTGAAGGAAATGAATCCAGACATTAAGATTATAGCTGTAGAGCCTACAGATTCACCTGTATTATCAGAGGGAAGGGCGGGTTCCCATAAGATTCAAGGAATAGGAGCCGGCTTCGTACCTGATATACTGAACACAAAGATATATGATGAGATTATAACTGTTAAGAATGAAGATGCATTTATCACAGGTCGTGAGATAGCTAAGTCTGATGGTGTACTTGTAGGTATATCATCCGGAGCTGCTATCTGGGCTGCAACTCAGCTGGCAAAACGTCCAGAAAACAAGGGAAAGAATATTGTGGTTATATTACCTGATACCGGTGAAAGATATCTGTCCACTGCATTATTTTCTGAATAAGACAAACAAACAATTGGAATTGATGCTAGATATTACTATAATATTTAGCATCAATTTTTTTGCCTATTTTGATTACTTGTGATATACAGCACCCTATACACATATATTATTACGATGGCCAATAGCATAACAAATAAAGCTGGAATATCGCTTGCCTTTAGATGGATTTAGTACTATAGTAGTCATTATGTGATATGAATTTCATAGACTCGCATTGTTGTCATATAATGGATATTGCTATGCTTGACTTATAATATTATTTAATTTATAATTAATTGAATATTTTCTATTTATTCTATTACTATGAAAGTGTGTGGATAATGATAAAAAGTATGACAGGCTTCGGAAGAAGCGAAGTAAGCAATATAGATCGTAAAATCACTGTGGAGATGAAGTCTGTTAATCATAGGTATTGTGATATTTCGATTAAGATTCCAAAAAAACTTAGTTTTTTTGAGGTAGGTATAAGAAATCTATTAAAAAAATATATAGGCAGGGGTAAGGTGGATGTATATATTTCTTATGAGGATTACACCGAAAATACTGTGTGTGTCAAATATAACTCAGACCTTGCTAAGGAATATTATGATAATTTAAACAAGATAAGTCAAGAATTAGGAATTGAAAACGATGTAAGAGCCACAGTTTTATCCAGATATCCTGATGTATTTACCTTAGAGGAACAGACTATTGATGAAGGAAAGCTTTGGGAGCTGTTAGAAGAGGCGGTAAGAAATGCAGCAGAATCATTTGTTGAAACGAGAATTACCGAGGGTGAGAACCTTAAGGCTGACCTAAAGAATAAGCTTAACAATATGGCTATACTGGTAGAATTTATTGAAGAAAGGTCACCTCAGATTCTAATTGATTATAGAAGTAAGCTCTTGGCCAAGGTTACTGAGCTATTACAGGATACTAAGGTAGATGAAAGTATACTTCTAACAGAGGTTACAGTATATGCAGATAAAATCTGTGTAGATGAGGAAACTGTTCGTCTTAAGAGTCATATAGATAATATGATTAACACGTTAAATGAGAGCGATAATGTAGGTAGAAAGCTTGATT
The DNA here is from genome assembly GCA_964578425.1 of uncultured Herbinix sp. Taxonomy (GTDB): domain Bacteria; phylum Bacillota; class Clostridia; order Lachnospirales; family Lachnospiraceae; genus Mobilitalea. The sequence continues at coordinate 2,714 of CAZODB010000142.1, read as the reverse complement.
TTATAGCACAGGAGATGAATAGAGAGGCCAATACAGTCTTATCAAAGATTAGCGATATTGATATTACTAATAAAGCAATCGATTTAAAAACTGAAATTGAAAAGGTTAGAGAGCAAATTCAAAATATTGAATAGAACTTACGAAAAGAGGAATAGCTTTGAATAGGTTGATAAATGTTGGATTTGGAAATGTGGTAAATTCTAATAAAATAATTAGTATTATTAGTCCGGATGCTGCCCCGGTTAAGAGAATGGTACAATCGGCTAAGGATACTGGGATGGCGATAGATGCGACCTGTGGGAGAAGAACAAAGGCAGTTATAGTTACTGATAGTGGTCATTTAATCTTATCATCACTACTTCCTGATACTATTAGTGGTAGGGTGAATCATTTATATGATGAGAATCAAGATATAAATTCTAATAAACATGCATAATAATGGACCTATACAATAAATGCATCCATTAAATCACATCAGAAAGAAGGAGATAAATATGTTACATCCGTCATACACAGACCTTATGAAAGTAGTAAACAGTGAGATAGAGCCGGGAGAGCAACCCGTTGTAAATAGCAGATACTCTATAGTGATAGCCACTGCAAAGCGTGCCAGACAACTTATAGATGGAGCAGAGCCTTTTATTGAAGGCGATTTCCCGAAACCCTTGTCAATGGCTATCGAGGAGCTATATAAGGGTAATGTTAAGATAGTAGTAGACGATGAATTAGTGGAAGAAAGCATATAAATGCAATAAAATGATACAAGACATCAGCACTTTCATAATTGGTTTGTATGAAGGTGCTTTATCGTTCAAGGATAGAATATATCATGTGATTTCGAAAGGGATTAGTAGATGGATTATAGACAAGAAGATGATAATGATGATATTTATATAGATGAACCGTATGATGCCACGGATCTAGTGGTAGATGCACCAAAAAAGAAAAGCACAGCTAAGAGTTTTTTATTAGATTTGCTTTTTTATGCATTTCTTATTTTTCTAAGTGTATATATTATTCCTAATTTTGTGTTACAGCGTACTATAGTTGACGGTGTATCTATGGAGAATACTCTTTTTGACGAGGATCATCTTTATGTAGAGAAAATATCATATAGGCTGGATATGCTAAAGCGTTTTGATATAATTGTATTTTATCCCTATGGTCGTGAAAATGAAGAGTATTATGTGAAACGCATAATTGGAATGCCTGGTGAAAAAATACAAATCATAGAGGGCCAAATATACATAAATGATCTTTTACTAGATGAAAACTATGGTAAAGAAATCATACGAGATCCTGGAATAGCAGCAGAACCTATTCTTCTAATGGATGATGAGTATTTTGTTATGGGAGATAATCGTAATATTAGCAAGGACAGCAGATATTCAGTGGTTGGCAATGTACATAAGAAGAATATCGGAGGTAAAGCTTTCTTTAGAATAAGTCCCTTTAAGAAATTTGGCCCTATTGATTAGCTTATGTTCGAAGTTATAACTATTGCTTATTTTATTATGTATATGTGTGATATTAATGTTTCGAAAGGATGGTCTAGTATACCTATGAAGGCTATAAAAGAGCATATCAAATCAGGAAGCTTTAAGCAATTCTATCTGCTATATGGAAGTGAAGGCTATCTTATAAAGCTCTATAGAGACAAGCTAAAGCATGGTATTTTAGGTGAGAAAGACCAGATGAATTATTCCCGTTTTGAGGGTAAGAGCATTGAGCTAAAAGAGGTAAATGATATGGCACAGACATTACCTTTTTTTAGTGACAGGAGATTAGTACTTATTGAGCAAAGTGGTTTTTTTAAGGGACAGAGTGAATTAACAGATGTTCTCACTAATGCTCCAGATAGCACAATATTTATATTTGCTGAAACTGATGTAGACAAAAGAAATAAAGCCTATAAGCTGTTAAAGGATCGTGGAAACATATCCGAGATGAATGGTCTGGATGAAAGGAACTTAAGGTTATTTGTTGCTTCCCTATTAAAGTCCTCCGGAAAGCAGATTACCCAGAATATTGCTGATTATCTACTGGACAAGACCGGAACAGATATGGATAATATAATTAATGAAGTAGAGAAGCTGATTAGTTTCACTTTAGACAAGGATATTATTAGTAAAGAGGATGTAGATGCTGTAGTTACCATACAGATTACAGGCAAAATATTTCAGATGATGGATGCTATCGGTTTAAAACAGCAAGACAAAGCCTTATCCCTATACTATGATTTATTATCTGTCCGTGAAAAACCATCACATATTCTTTTTCTTATAACAAGGCATTTTAATATCCTATTACAGGTAAAGAGTTTATCTCTTCCTGGGTCGTCACCACAGCTTATTGCTGAGAAAGTAGGTATTCCTGCCTTTACAGTAAGAAAATATATCAACCAGACGAAAAATTTTACATCGGAGCAGTTATTTAAAGCTTTGAAAAAATCAGCTGATACTGAGGAAGAAATAAAAACCGGTCAGATAAATGATAAGATTGGTGTTGAGCTTTTGATAATTGGTTTTAGTCAATAACCAATATAGATGCTATATAAATTTAATATCACATGGAAGTGTATCGAAGTGGTCATAACGAGCCGCACTCGAAATGCGGTTGTCCGCAAGGGCACGTGGGTTCGAATCCCACCGCTTCCGTCATGTTAAGGTCATTTATGAATATTTAAGTTCATATTTGACCTTTTCGTTTTATAT
>CAZODB010000141.1:0-5823 GCA_964578425.1 uncultured Herbinix sp. | reverse complement strand
CAATAACTAATTCTTCTGGATTCAAGCCACTCTCTTGGTACATAATGTCAACCAAGGTTTCCTTCTCTATACCCTCACCATGTCCCTGGGAAAGCGGTGTATATATTGATATATACGTGTTAAGTGGTATATTTTTTTTTCTATTGGAGGCTTTAATTGCACTATATATCTGATTTGATATACATAAATCTGCAAAACTAAAGAAGGAACTCTGTCTATCCCTCTGATAATCACGTATTGCTTTATAAAGCCCTATCATTCCCTCTTGGATTAGATCATCTCTATCCCCGCCGATTAAAAACAATGCCCTTGCTTTGTTTCTTACTAGATATTTATATTTTTCAAATAGAAAGTCCATGGCAGGACGATCACCGGTTTGTATTCTGTCCACTATATCCTCGTCGGACATGACATTATAATTCGTATCAGCTTTCATCCAACCACCCTTTCTTTTAATATTTAACTAGAAAGCCATGCTATGTTTATTTATGACCTAGCCTCTGTCTTACTACCTCATATGAAAGTATACCCGCTGCCACAGATGCATTTAAGGAATCCACTAGCCCAAACATGGGAATCTTAGCCCTAAAATCACATTTTTCCTTTATAAGCCTTCCTACACCCTCACCCTCACTGCCGATCACAAGACCTATCGGCCCCTTAAGATCAAGGTCATACATCATCTCTCCATCCATATCTGAACATACAAACCACATACCTTCTTTTTTTAATTCCTCAATTGTAACAGAAAGATTGGTTACCTTTGCTACTGGTAAGTAATTTATAGCCCCTGCTGAGGTCTTAGCTACAGTAGCAGTTAGTCCTACTGCACGCCTTTTTGGAATAATAATACCATGGACTCCAGCTTGATGAGCCGTACGAATAATAGCTCCCAAATTGTGAGGATCCTCAATGCTATCTAATAACAGTATAAACGGCTCCTCTTCCTTCTCCCTTGCAGAAGCAAATATATCCTCCACCTCGGCATACTCATAAGCCGCAGCATAGACAATTACACCTTGATGCTTTCCCGTCTGGGACATCTGATCCAGCCGCTCTTTATTTACATAGGTTATAATAGTATTCATTTTCCTTGCCTTATCTGCAATGGTTCTTATTGGACCATCCTGGCTGCCACTAAGAATAAACACTCTATCTATGGTTTTACCTGCTCGTATAGCTTCAAGAACAGCGTTTCTTCCTTCTATTGTATATTCCTCATATCTCATAGTATAAACCTCTCTCTTATATCTACTTGTATAAATCTAAATATCCACTTATATTTGAACCTCTCACGACTAAAATCACGAGTGTTCTTCTTGTATTAATTAAGTAAATCGACTTAAAGACATCACAACTTAATACAATATCCACATAGTATATCCATAATATATTATTATAGTTTTATAGATTCTATATATTCCACCAATGCCTCCTTCCATCCCTTCATAAAATATCCATGGGACTCTCTAAGTCTTTTATTATCCAGAACAGAATACATAGGACGTTTTGCCGCTGTGGGATATTCAGAAGTACTAATAGGCTCAACCGAGGCATTTATACCCCTTAATTCAAATATCAATAGGGCAAACTCATACCAGTTCGTAAAGCCTTCACAGGTAGCATGATATTTACCATGGCTATCTGCTTCCATTAAAAAAACAATAACTCTTGCTAATTCCAAAGCACTGGTAGGTGTACCTATCTGATCAGAAACTACACGAATTTTTCTGCCTTCATTAGCTAATCTTAGCATGGTTTTTACGAAGTTTTTCCCTTCACCATATACCCAAGCTGTATGAAGGATACATGCCTTAGGGCAATACTTCATAACATAATTATCTCCAGTATGCTTAGTACTGCCATAGACACTAGTCGGATTAGGAATCGAATCCTCTGAATATGGCGACTGTGCTTGTCCATCATATACATAATCTGTTGAAATATGAATTAGCTTTGCCCCTATCTTATCAGCAATCTCTGCTATATATTTAGGACCAAGTGCATTGATATTATATGCCATCTCCTGCTCTGTTTCACACAAATCTACTGCAGTCATAGCAGCACAGTTAATTATAATATCAGGAAGAAAGCTTGATATTTCAGATTTAACCAAAGCCTCATCTGTAATGTCAAGCATTTTGACCCTACCCTCATTATCAGATTGATAATCTGTAAGATACAGTAGATAATCCTTCTTGTCCTTCAATAATTCAATTAAAGCATGCCCCAATTGTCCTAGGGCACCAGTTATGAAAATCCGCTTCATATAATCTCCTTAGACTGATTTATGTATAGTATAAACAATCCATTGTCAAATTACAATTTATTTATAGCAGAACACGCCCATCATATTATACAAGCGATATATGGAGTAATAATATAGGTGGTTATTAGAAACAGCTACCATGATTTGTAATATCATAAAGGGACATATGGTCCGATTCGAATATACAAATCAAGTAGCTGTCATACCAACATTTATATTCATATTGTATATACGGTGCATAAGCTTCATATCTAAGTGCCACTAGTTGTCAACACTCAGCTAATCATGCCGCCCAGCATACCGCTTAATCCCGTTATAATGAACACGGTAAATAGACTTCCCAAAGGGAGAGCTCCCGTACGGTTCATCATTAATGATACAAGCATCAGGATTATAAAATATATTACCCCCACAAATAAGCCCCAGATAAATCTTTTCTGCTCAGTCTTTTTACCTATAAAAAAGCCCCCGGTAAAGGTGGAAGCAATATAAGCAAAATTAATCGTACCACTGATTAATAAGCTGGATAGCTCTAGCTTTAGCATAAGAAATGAAATTAATAATAAAAGCAAACCTGTAATAAGATACGAAAATAATAATGCTTCTAATATATATATTACTCTTGTGTTTTTAGAAAAGGATTTATTCATTAGACACCTCCGAGCCAACCTATACTAGAATATATTAATAGGAGGTACAAATTATGCATTCTAATCTCCATAAAGTCCGCCTACAGAATAATTACAGGCTGCATTCCACAAAAGCCACTCTCTATAGCCTACACTATAGGTCCCAGCAATCTGATGACGTAGCTGTAGTCCACCATATACCTGATAATTCTTAATCCAGCTAGCTGTAAAGTCCTGAAGCCAGGGCCTAACAATAGCCCTATGTTCTCCCACAGGTATCTCATCTAATCTAGCCTTAGAGGCTGTCAGAACCTTTCGAATGATACTATAGGGCTCTAAATCCGGATGTGCTACTCCATAATTACCATCAGCAAAATGGGAGGGATAAATCATAGGGCAGATATAATCAAGGTATTTAGCCATCTCCACATAATTTTGTCCCACAAGACCAGCGTCTATACTGCTACTAATAATGGTTCCATATACATCGGCCGACACATATACCCCTAAGGGCTTTAGCCTTTCGTATGCATATTTAGTAAATTCCACTATAATATCCTCTTTGGTTTTTTCTTCAGCCAAGGTCCCAAAATAAGCATCCGACATACCCACTCCTGTTGAAAAGCGTATATAGTCAAATTGAATCTCCATAAAGCCCGCTTCGGATGCCTTAGTTGAAACCTCAATCAGATAATCCCAAACCTCTTTCTCATATGGATTAATCCAGCATTCACCGTTATTATCTCTGTATAGAGATCCATTCTTGTTCTTTATGGCCAGTTCATGCTTCTTTTCAGCCAGATAAGGATCCTTAAAGGCTACAATTCTTGCAATAGGATATATATCCTTCTCTTTCAATAGCCCCATCAAATTATCTATATCAGAAATTGTATTCGTAATTGCGCCAATTTCCTTAGCCACAGGACTATCCATACTAAAGGTTATTCTTCCGTTATCATCCTTAACATCGATAACCATTGCATTTAACTCAGTAGAGTCTAAAAGCCCTATAAGAGAATCTCTCTTATCCATAATAGCACGTGACGTAACATAAATTCCTTTTGCCCTGATAGGGTTTCTCGGATCCACATCCACCTCAATATCTTCCCCTTTCTCTGTGTCATAACTATCATCAGGAACGGCTGTAATCACAGGAGTAGGTATGATATTATCCAGATTGGCTTCGACATTCTCTGCTGTTTCCAGCTCTTTTTTCAGACGGTAGTCGCCACCTGCCTGTATACGAATAACATAATAGGTTCCAACACCAAATAGCACTGCTAATATAATAACCATTATTACATTTGCAAATGTATTACTGCGCTTACTTCCACGCCTTTGGTATGATTTCTCATAATTTATATACATATTATTTTTCTTATTTCTTCTCATTAATTTACCCCGTGCTTTAATGTTAATCCTATAAAGTCCTATAAGGCCAGTACCGCCTAGATCAATTTATCCCATAGATTTTTACTACACTCATATACGCTTAGTTTAATAATAAGGTCTAAAACAGGGATAGTCAAGGCAGTAGATTTTATACTATTAATTATTTCAGATCAATAATGATCTAGTTTCTATAAATATTGACAATAGTTTTTTAAACATTATATAATGATAATGCATTTCTAATTATCACCCAATAAGGAGGTTACTATGAAGTTTCATATTCGCTTAAAACAACTTAGGCAAAAACACAATTTAACACAGAGTGCTTTGGCTGATATCCTAGGACTTAAACCGACTGCAATATCGAATTACGAATCTCAAAGAAACGAGCCTTCCTTTGAAAGATTAATTATACTATCCGAACACTTTGAGGTGTCATGTGATTATCTCTTGGGCATAACAAATTCATGCCTACCTGTTGAAGGTGAAGTCCTCGACAAAGAGATTATAGACTTCTTTGATATTTACCAGCAGCTTAACAAAAAGCATGTGGATGAATTAAGTAGATATATTGAGTATTTGTTATATAAGCAGAACCTAGCATTATAGAATAGTATCCAACTTATGAATCAGATATTGGTTAACATAAAAAAGGATAAGTCCATCATAGGCTCTTATCCTCTTTTATATATATTCTAGATATTATGCGACTTTTATACGTTAAATCCGCAACATTTCTTATATTTTTTCCCGCTTCCACATGGACAAGGATCATTTCTACTTATCTTCTTGTCCTTTACTATAGTGGTTGAGCTCCTCTGCTCCCTATATAGCTCCTTCCTACGCTCACTCGTAAGTAGGGCATCCCATTCCTCAAGATTATATAGCCAATCGGCATTTGCAGCCACCATATTATAATAGAGCTTTTCCTTATCGTAAACAAGACTAACCTTAGTATCCTTGTCCATCTCCTCGATAGGATTAGCTGTTACAAGGCTGTCATTCACACCATCCAGAAAGCCCACAAAATACTTGAGCTCTGTATCAAACTCTTTAGCAAGCTTCTCTACTGTATCCTCCCATACCTTGTCGGGATGTGCAATAAGCTTCTGATAGATTTCCTTCTCAATATTAAAATAATTCGCCCAGAACATTTGCCCTTGCTTGCTATTCGTGTCATAGGCATAGGCGAAATCTCTCCACTCTTGTAGTAGACTCATATAATTCATCCTTCCGTGATTCTGTGGTTGTTGAATATGCGGATTAGCAGCTCAAGGACTTCGTCCTTGAAAAGGTTCTACATATTGTGGATAGTATACCATAACACTATAATAATTTCCAATAATAAAATTATTTGTAAAATAATTTTATTTATGTATAAAATAAGTAATCCTGTATCATAATAGTAATATCCTAATATAGATTATTCTGTATGGGGATAAATGCGTATGCTCTTTCATAATTGGACTCCCCCTCCAATTATGATCACTAAAGAAAAGTTAAATACTTATCCTCCCCTTTTTAGTGAATAGC
>CAZODB010000140.1:0-5859 GCA_964578425.1 uncultured Herbinix sp. | reverse complement strand
ATCAAACCATAGTAGTGGGTTTCTTTCATCTTTCATAAGCTGTTAATCTCTCCTTGTAATATTTTTAGATAATAATTAATTACGCAGGACATCAGTGAACTTACAATTCTCTTAATTGCACGATTGACTGCTGCCGGATTATGAGGTCCTCCAAAGCGATTTGTGAAAATAAAGTTTGTCATCCCATCTACATTCTCAACACAAAATCCTTCTTCTGTCTCTCACACTCATCCTTAAATATTTCATACACTGACTGCATCATCGGGATTAATCTTACACCTGCATCTGTCTTAGGTTCTGACACTCGAAACTCACATTTACATGAATCATCTGCTCGTTGATAATAAGTTAAGCTATGATTGATATTTATAATACGCGTCTCTAAGTCTATATCTTCCCTCACTGCTAATTGAAAGGCTGGTCTAAGAACTGTGTTGATACTTTCCAGTGTATTAATCTGTAAACGCTGGTTGCAATATCAACACTATCTAATTGACCGACTGGAGCATTCTCCGGGAGAGAGTCAAGTAGATTTTGGTTGTGCGGATTTCTATGAGAACGGCAAACTTCATCATGAGGCAAAATATCTTGTACTTAGTTTCCCCTACAGCAACGGAGGTTACCTCCAGCTGAATTATGGTGAAAATATGGAGTGTCTCCTAGAAGTTTTTATCAATACAATTATTGTTCAGGGAACCACTCCATTACCTTAATAACTCGTTTCACAACTACGGTCCATTCAATTTCTCCTACAAAATAATTATCTAACCTAAAGGATTCCCATCTATCTTCCATTGCCTTGTCATGTAATATTCTCTCCCATATCTGCATTGCTTCTTCTTTTGTAAAAATTGTTGTACGTTTCTTACAGGTAGCCAAAAATGCCTTATGTAACAAAGTCCCCTCTTGTAACTCCTCCTGTTTCTTTTTACTCAGAAAATAAATGTCATAGAAATCTCTCATTCTCGTATTCGCAATATCTCTACTAAGAACTGTTTGTAATTTTTCAGCTAATAATGTCTCCAGATTATAAGTCATAACAGAAATGGCTCTATCCTCAAATATCAACTTATATTCATACTCTATCGCTCTAGGAGTTATTACATCGTCTGTTGAAATGTCGATTTTAATAATTTGTCGAAGCTTATCAAGCCTTGCTTCTATCATTAATCTTATTCCAGGATAATCGAAATCTGACATTATTTCCTTGCAAGAAGTTATATGAAAACTAACGCCATCATCAATTGGAGTATCCATAATCTTTTGAATTATTTCTCTTGTATCCGTTTCATTAAGCGGCAAAGCTCTAACCGTAGTATCTATATCCATTGTAGAACGAAGATCAATTCCAACCAAGGAAGCCACCAGCATTCCTCCTTTGAGGATAAAGTTATCTCGATATTCAGAAATCGAAATCCTTTCCAAAAATCTTTCCATAATAAAGGTTCTTATCATTGCCTGTGCAATATTATTATTGCTTTTTGATATATTTCTGACTTTATCTTTCAATTGTTTTGATGTTCTGATCATAGCATTACCTCCACGTATTTCATAATTTCATCTCTTAATCCCAGTTTCTCGGCATACATAAGCAAAACATCCATCCTCTTCTCTGAACTGCTCATATATTCCTTCATCGCCGTTTGAAAGGTCTGAACCTCAACATCACTGCGCCCCGCAACTATATCACAAATGCATCTCTCTTTATCATAAATCCTTAATAGATTTCCATAATTAGACTCGACTTCAATAATCCCCATTTGATATAATTCTTCATCATAGCTATGAATAACCAATCCCTTTTCTTTAAGACGAAAGGTATTATGATTTTTAGGAACACTCACATGAATCTTTGAATACTCCCGGTCTGTCAAACCATGCAAATACAGAGCTGTTTCTCTGTCAAAGATTATAACTGGATTACTCATTTGAATAACATATAATTCGTCTAACCATGTATCTTCCGAAAAATAGATACCATGTGCAGCTTTTTCAAATTGATTTTCTTTCAAATATTTGGATAAATAGGTTTTCGAAATACCTGCTTCAACAACCTCAGCAGTAAAAAGATAACCGTTATTTTTTTCAATCATCGCTTTAAGCTGTGCAATTTTTGTCATCAAAATCATCTCCTTTGTTTACCTTTGTGTGAATTATACATCAAAATCGCACAAAAGTAAACTATAATAATTCTGTGCTCTTATAAAATACTTCTTGCTCTTTAGAAAAGTACTTCATATCTCTAGTTTCCCCTTTTTTTATTGTAAAATACTATTAGGTTATGACACATTCCAGTGATATCAATCCTTCAATCCCCGATAGATCACAATACCAATACTTTCTCTGAAAACGCGCAGGTTTTTTGTAATACTAGAAAAAACCTCCATTTCAACATTTTTAATTGCATTTCACTCTTGAACTGCTTTATATCACTGTTGTAAATTGTTTACCTGTATAGCTTCCGTCCCGTCTGTGCATCGCTCCTAGTACACACAAAAAAAGCACTCACATCTAGTTTTTCAACTAAACGTAAGTGCCTATGGGTCAATTTTGAACCAGCTGTCCCTTGTTTGACACTTTGACACAGTCCATAGAGGACATCTAATTTTCTTACTTGAATCCGTACAGACTCATTGACATCCTACGTTGTCCAATAGGGTTGTTGTAATGTTATGTCTTCATTGGACTAATTTGGACCGCTATGGATTTCCACAGCTCACCCTAAGTCCATACACTAATTAAGCGTCTTCATCGTCGGGAATACAATTCGAGATAGATTAGTATTACCGACTGTACCCGATTATGCAGTATCTAAGCCACTTTGTTAAAAGTATTATCACTTACTATCAGGTAGCATAAAATCAAAAAATGTTGTCTTTTTGTTGTCTTTCCTATTTTTTGTTGTCCTCTATTAGAAACCTCTTTAACGACTCTTTTCTAAAATACATCTAAAATACGTGCCCCCGTATCGTACAGAAGAATCAAAAAGAACCTATCTCTGTATCCAGTCCTCTTTGAACATCTGGCTGTCTAAACACAGTAGCTATAGCTTCTTCAGACATATATTTCAATGGTTGTTTTCCTGATTTTTGAAGGGGGATTTTTTTCACCTTCACATAGTGATCCATTAGAGCCGGATCCTGTATAGCCGCATAATTTAGAAATGAGTTAATTGCTGCTAGCCTCTGGTTACGGCTAGAAGTGCTACATCCTCTATCTGTCTGAATCCAGTCCAAAAACTCATTAACCGTCTGATAATTAAACAACTCAAATGTAATTTTTGTAAAAGAAATGTTGCGATATTCGGATAAAAACTTTCTATATAGGTTAATTGTATCTCTGTATGATTTTATGGTGTTAGGACTGCATCTACGTTGCTGTGGGAGATAAACAGTTAAAAATTCCCGAAGATAAGTGAAGAATTGGTTTTTTTTACTCATCTATCGTCCACCTCCGGAATTAATGATTCTGATATAATTGATTTATCTTTAAGCGTGGAATAAAAGTCACCTGTAAGATGTAGGTAATAATCGGTTTCCACAAACGTCTTATGTCCAAGATACATGCTTAAATATGGAAGAAAGGCATTAAGGTCCTTTCCTTCCTTCACCCAAAGATTTAGCCTTCTAACCGAAAATGAATGGCGAAAATCGTGAACTCTTGGAGGATTACCATTTGTAATTTTAATTCCGGTTTTATTCCAACACTGATGAAACATGTAGATAACTGTATCATCTGCATAACATACACCATGACGATTCTGGAAAAACCATGAACGGAATGGATAAATTTTCGCCACAACCTCATTGTATCTACGACACAATAGGTGCACATCTTCAGAAAGGGGTACAAATCGACTTCTTCTTTTTGAGTCCAATATACGCAGAATGCCTCTTTCAAGGTCAACATCTTCCACACGAAGATTTCTTGCTTCTGACTGTCTTAATCCGCAGCAGTAGATTAGGCGAAATATCACTGACATGACCAGATGTCTTTCCGGATATCGCTTATCGTATAGGAACCGATCTGCTTCTTTAAAAAAGAGATTCAACTCATAGTCGGTGTAAATGTGGGGGATATACTTTGAGGCTTTCCCTGGAATGGAATAGGGTATCCTGAAAGCAGATTTCCCAATACTGTTCATGTATTTGGCCAATTGCCGGACGGGGGATATACGCCCCTCTTGGGTTGATTTATTTTCTTCCCCTTTTCTTTCTGACCAATGCATTGAAATTTCCTTTGTTAGACCAACACAATTAGGGTAATTTTGGATACAAAATTGATCAAAACGCCATAATTGGTATTCCTGACTTTCATATTTATAACCTAGTGCACGTTTCTGCTCAACCGTACCAATAATATAGTAAGCAAGACCACTTTTCATCGGATGTGTCATAGGAGTTCCTCCTTTTTAACTTCTAATCCCGACAGATCAAGAGCACAGAAACGCAATGTTTTTGTATCGACCGATAGATATATTTTAGTGGAATTTTTATCTTTATGTCCCAATATGGAAGAGATAACAGGTAGTGGAACCGATTCAGATAGCATCTTTTGAGCAACAGTATGTCTAAGGCAATGTATTCCCTGGCTCATTCCTTTTTCTTCATGTATACAGCAATTTTTCATAGCTAGACGTATAACTTCACTGCAAGCAGCCGAGCTAATCCTTTCAAAAGGAGCTAGATATCTGAGAAAAACGTAATGATTAGGTATATCTGGGCGTTCATTAAGGATGTAATCAGCAAGAGCATTTCCGACGTCAACGACAAGAGGTATTGCTAACTCTTGTGAAGTCTTTTGTTGAACAACTTTTATCATGTTGTGTCGCCAATCAATATCACATAACTTTAATCCAGCAATGTCACTTTTTCTAAGACCCATTCTCGATGCAATCAGAAAAATGGCATAGTTTCTTTTAGGAGTAGGACCTTCCTGATGAATGAACGAGTCTAGCTCTTTCAATTCCTGCTCAGTCAAAGTGCTTATGAGGGTAGATTGTCGTCCCACATTTTGCGGGACAGCCCAAAGTAGGGGCTGCATAATACTATTCTGTTCTATCACAAATCGAAGAAACGATCTTAGCACTGGCAATACCACGTGCATCCCTTTAGGGTGGGATTCCGAAATATTATTTATGAAATTCTTGATATCTTCCTGTGTAGTATCGGCAATGCAGCTTATCTTACATCTTTTGAGAAAATTCAAAAAAGATTCAACGATACGACAGTATGCTTTAACAGAGTCTTTGCTCAGCGAACAATTGATACTGTACCTGTACTGTTCATATATAGCTAACAACATAGGCGCATCATCCAGCTTGACTATATGCCTTTGCATCCTTTTCCATTGAATGTTTCCATCTTGGCTATAACATTGTTGGATAAAACACACAGCTCTTCTGATTCCACGCATATTACTTGCACTCATGAAACCTTTGAATTCTCTGTCTTTTTGAAGAGTAAGAAATTCATCAGATAATTCCATTGAAAAGATTAGCTGGTTATTACTTAAAAAAAAATGCTGCAATTTATTCCAGTGATCGTTATAATGCCTTATAGTTGATGGCTTATAACCGAAAGTGGTAATAATGCTTTGTGCTTTTTCAATCAGTTCTGTAACCAATATCTGTTTCATTTATAGCCTCCATAATATAAGAATCGCTAAATCAGCGTATCTCAATTATAGACAATTGTGAATGATATAAATCAAGACAGTGAAGATTATCTGTAAGTTTTTCCTAATTATCATTGAAGTTATCATTCTCTTTATAAATTTTAAGGATAATCAAAAGTTACGGATAATTGAACTTATCCATAATTACAGATAATATCAACTTTGAGAAGGATTCAAAAGACC
>CAZODB010000139.1:0-5865 GCA_964578425.1 uncultured Herbinix sp. | reverse complement strand
CGCCATTGCTCTCCTCAGTAAGCTCGATTTTAGTGCTTTTAGAAAATTTACCTATGTTCTTTCCGATATAGTTAGTTAGTTCGTAATCCGATTCATCGACTCTACATCCGCTTAATAAGGGCAAAACCAGTAGAATTAAAAACAATATCTTGATTGAATGAGTCAGCTCTATTTTAACTTTGTTGTATATACAGTATTTATTCATATGGGTTCCCTTCATATAAAATCTAATCAATATATCTAATTCTCTTAATATAAAATCATCAACACATCTAATTCTCTTAATATTACATCTGACCTATAAGCCATGAGACAAGACTTTTATAATATTCAAATGCTATCTAGAATAATTGTAATTAAGCCCCTTCTCATTGTCAAGTTACAAATAGACTCTATTTCCACAAATAAGCTCTTATACTATGATAATGTTTTTCCTAATATAATAAACTCTTATAGCATTAATTTAAAATCAACAAGTAGCCTCTTGAGACTTTCTAGTATAGCTATAGTGTCAGCCTTGCCCCTAGAAGGCTTAGGAAGCTGGTAAGTAAAATAAGGATTGGATTGCGCATAGAATTTCAGGCTGTTAGGATGTTTCTTGACAAGCTCGGGTATCTTACCTACATTGATACCTGCCTTAGGAAACATAACAATCTTAACATTATAATCCTTATGAAGAAGACTTTGAATGAATACACTATTGCACATGGATTTAATAAGTGCAATGTTAAGGAGATTATTGACGGAATGGGGTAAATCACCATAACGGTCTAGCAGCTCCTCCTGCATATCCATAAGCTCCTCTTCATTCTCTATGCCAGCAATTCTCTTATATATATCAAGCTTCTGCACCTCATTCTTTATATAAGTAGCTGGTATGAATGCGTCCATATCCATATCTACGGTTGTCTCAAACGTCTCCTCATCAAATCCCTCACCCTTAATGGATTTTACTGCTTCATTTAGCATCTTACTGTACAGATCATAGCCTATAGCCTCCATATGACCACTTTGCTCTGCCCCTAGAAGATTACCGGCACCTCGAATCTCTAGATCTCGCATGGCAATCTTATACCCAGAGCCAAGCTCAGTAAACTCCTTGATGGCATGAAGTCTCTTCTCTGCTATTTCCTTAAGCATCTTATCCCTACGATACATCAAAAATGCGTAAGCTGTACGATTAGACCTTCCCACCCGACCTCGTAGTTGATACAACTGCGAAAGACCAAGCCTGTCTGCATCATCTATAATCATGGTATTTACATTGGAGATATCAAGTCCCGTCTCAATAATCGTAGTAGATACCAATACATCTATTTCACCAGATATAAAGTCAAACATTATCTTTTCCAAAGTACGCTCATACATCTGTCCATGGGCGACCGCTACATTTGCCTCTGGTACAAGCTTTGCTACCATACTGGCGATTTCATCGATACCTCCTACCCTGTTAAATACATAGTATACCTGTCCGCCTCTGGCAAGCTCACGACTTATTGCCTCTCTGATAATCTCTTCATTATGCTCAAGTACATAGGTCTGAATAGGCAGCCTATCCACTGGCGGCTCATCGAGTATGCTCATATCTCTTATTCCCACAAGACTCATATGAAGAGTTCTAGGAATCGGAGTAGCCGTAAGTGTCAGCACATCAATATCCTTTTTAAGCTGCTTTATCTTCTCCTTGTGAGTAACACCGAAACGCTGCTCCTCATCCACTATAAGAAGTCCAAGATTCTTATAGATAATATCAGAGGAAAGAACCCGGTGAGTTCCCACGACTATATCAAGACTTCCCTTCCTAAGTCTCTCCAGAGTCTTTCTCTGCTCCTTGGCAGACCTAAACCGTGACAGCATATCCACACTGACTGGATAATCCATCATTCTTTGCACGAGAGTATTGTAGTGCTGCTGGGCAAGTATGGTAGTAGGAACCAGAAAAACAACCTGCTTACCGTCAGACACCGCTTTAAAGGCTGCCCGAATAGCAATCTCAGTCTTGCCATAGCCTACATCTCCGCATATCAAGCGGTCCATGACATTATTGCTTTCCATGTCCTTCTTCGTGTCTTCAATAGCACGGAGCTGATCATCTGTCTCCTCATATGGAAATGCTTCCTCGAATTCCCTTTGCCATACTGTATCTGGGCTATACATAAAGCCTTGTTTCTCCTGTCTACTTGCATAGAGCTCCACCAGCTCCCTGGCAATCTCCTTGACTGCACCCTTTATCCTCGCCTTTGTATTCTTCCACTCAACAGAATTAAGCTTATTAAGCTTAGGCTTTCTGCCCTCGGCACCGGAATACTTCTGAATCATATCAAGGCCTGTTGCTAGTACATACAACACGCCTCCGTCACCATATTCTATCTTTATATAATCCTTAGTTATCTTGTCTACATCTATCCTCTCGATGCCCTTGTATACTCCAAGTCCATGATTCTCATGAACTATATAATCCCCTGGTGTAAGCTCATTAAAGCTTTGAATGTTTCTACCCTCATGGGATGATTTCTTCTTCTTTTTCTTCTTTCTTTCAGCTCCAAAGATGTCACTTTCCGAGATAATAACCAGCTTAATAAGAGGATACTCAAAACCTCTCCTTAGATTGCCGTAGGCTACCATGATTTCGCCCTCTTGAAGATGGCGGTCCATATCCTCACTATAGAAAGCATTTATGTTAAAATCATACAAATCATCGCTTAAGCGCTTTGCCCTTGTCCTCGATCCTGACAGAAGGATAACCCTATATTTATTTTTCTTCCAGCGCTCTAGATCCTTAACTAAAACATCAAAATTCTTATGATATGATGCCGTGGTCTGAACTGTAAAGTCATATTTCCTTTTGGGACTTATATGGCTGTTTCTTGGCTCCATGGTAGAGATTAGCAGGCTGCTTTTCTTAGAAAGAATATTAATCACATCCTTATAGCCATAGATTACATCCATTTGCCCTGGTAGAATATATCCCTTCTCTATACGGCCTATCATACCCTCACGAAACTCAGTCTCTACAGCATCACCCTTCTCAGATAATCTACCGGGCTCATCCAGAAAGAAAAGTGTATCTTTATTATCAAAATACTCGTAAAAGCTCATTGTATTATCATAAAAATAATTAATATAGCTTTCCAAAGCCATAGTGCCTTGATAGGCCTCTAGGTTCTCTTTAAATTCTGCAATAATCTTTCGAATCCTTGCAGCCTCTTCTGTCTTAAACTGATCCCTTAAGCTTTTAACATATTCCTTTTCTTCCTCTTCTATCCTCTTAAGGCCTACTGCCAACCGCTTCTCATCCGGTATGATCTCAGCAGCCGGATATATAATCAGCTTATCAACCTGCTCGATGGAGCGCTGGCTACTGATATCAAAGGTTCTGATAGAATCAATCTCATCACCCCATAGCTCAATTCTATAAGGTGCCTCCTCCGTAAGAGGAAATATATCTATAATTCCTCCACGAATAGCAAAATCCCCTGGAGCTTCTACCTGTGCCTGTCTTTCATATCCTAGTCTTATAAGGGTAGCACCAAACTCACTTAGCTTAATCACCGAATCATGAGTAATAGTAATCACCCTGTCCGTAATCATTTGAAGCGGAAGCAGCCTATCCATACCTCCATCAAGACTCATTATAATCGTAGTATTCTTCTTCTCAATAATTCTTCGTATAATATTAAGCCTGTCTATAACTATGGCTCTTCCGTGTATATCTGCGCTATAAAATATAATATCCTTAGATGGATAAAGGAATACATTCCTATCATACAAGCGATAGTCCTCGTACAATTCCTTGGCCTTTAAATCATTGTAGGTAACGATGACCTTAAAGGTCATTCCATCACCAAGACCATGAATCAAGTGACATTTTTGCGAATCAATACAGCCGGTAATCTGTACCGGCAGGTTGTTCATTCTTATATTATCCCTGATGTCATTAAACTCCTTTAATTCCTTCAAGGGTTCTGTAAAGGTCTTCAACTAGGCTCCTCCTGATAGTCATAGTGCATGAAAATGCTTATATATGCGCGACATATTACCACTTCTTTAGAAGTGGGGGTTTCTTATTTATTTATTATTTATATAACCTTTGTAGGGCTTGATTATATATACTATATATCGTCTCGAGGTTCTTTCCTGCGAAGGATCTTACCAAGGAGGGAGCTATGGGTCTCTTGACTAAAGGGTGTGTCTTGAATGGTTTCAGATTCTTCGACTTTTTTAATTACATTCTTAGCCTTCCTTCTTGTCTTTTCATTTGTCTTATCTTCATCCGACTTCTTCTTATTATATAGATTCATAGCAGCATCCATGCCATCTGTTATAATCATACGGCAGGAATCCGAAGCTTCCTTAAGCGCTTCTCTTATAGCTACTTGTTCTTCTCCTTTAAATCTTGACAGCACATAATCAGCCAAATCCCAATCCTTTGGCCTCTCTCCTACACCGACCTTAATTCTTGGAAATTCATTAGTTCCAAGGTGGCTGATGATACTCTTAATTCCATTATGTCCACCTGCACTGCCCTTCTTACGTATCCTTAGACGACCCACATCCAGACTGACATCATCATATATTACGATAATATCTTCCGGGTACACTTTATAGAAATCTATAAGCTCTCTTACACTTTCCCCACTAAGGTTCATATATGTCAAGGGTTGTGCAAGTATTACCTTCTCTCCCTCAATATATCCTGTTCCACAGATTGCCTTGTGCTTCTTTTGATTCATAGGAATCCTGTAGTCATCCGAGATGCGGGTTATAGCATCCCAGCCTATATTATGCCTAGTGGCTTGGTACTTTTCGGTTGGATTACCTAATCCGATAATTATATACATGGTTTGACCTCATTTATATTGATTTTCTCTGCCTTGTTTTAATAAAGATACGCATAGGAATACGTATACTTGATTTGGTTATACTGGGTTTAGGAGGAAGACTGTTAGATACCAAGATCTCAAGTTCCAAACATCTAAACCACAAGGTAATAGGAATCAAGTATGCAATGTTCTTAGTTTGATTATATTGTACCATTTGTACCATGTTAATTAAATATCTGCCCTATTTAGTGCAACCTATTCAATAGAAAGTTTTTATTGTATAACATACATCATAATGTTAAGGTTCGATATTAATTCAATCAAATGACTAAATTAAAATTTCAATACATTCTTGTTAAGGTTATAAAAATTATACATGAATAATTATATCATATTCGTTAAAAAAAGTGTATCTCAATTATAAATAGATTATCTATATAATTAATTACCTTAATTATAATAACTCTCATTTAAATTATTGATAATGAAATGTTTAATAATAAAGATCATGAATTAGGGTACTACAAATTTTATTATCAGTTATTGCATCATTGGATTAATCCAACAGGTCAGAAACAAATTTCAACCCAAATTTCATAAACCTCTAAATTTTATCGACTTTTTACTTTTCCTATGCTACAATATCCATATGGTAACAGGAAACGTCAGTTCGATGACGTGGGATAATTATGAGTGCTTGACCTTCATTTCATATAAGAAGGAGGTGATCTTTCCTTGATTATATTACATAGAAAGGGGAGTGAGCCTTATGACAGTTGCAGAAGCTTTATCTTTAATGATAGCATTTGCTACCTTTGTTATAGCTTTAATCACTCTAGTTGTTTATTTGATAAAAATGAACAA
Organism: uncultured Herbinix sp.; assembly: GCA_964578425.1. Taxonomy (GTDB): domain Bacteria; phylum Bacillota; class Clostridia; order Lachnospirales; family Lachnospiraceae; genus Mobilitalea. The sequence continues at coordinate 178 of CAZODB010000139.1, read as the reverse complement.
CAAAAAATGATTATCCTCAACCGTCCAAAGTCTAGGATAATCATTTCTTAGTCTCTTAGGGCAAGCATAGGTTTTAACCCTATGTTTCCTGTTACCTATATTATAGCAGTGCCTTTACTTTTTGTAAAGTAGCTGATAATCTTTTTTACATTAGGGTTGAATGAAAAGTTACTGTTCA
>CAZODB010000138.1:0-5867 GCA_964578425.1 uncultured Herbinix sp. | reverse complement strand
ACTATTTTTGCTTTGACATCTAGTATCGAATACTATATAATAAATCTGAGGTGAGTATATTGGATGTATCGAAAGAAGAGTATATCTCTAGCTTGATAAATGATTTGAAAAACGTGAAATATATAATGCCGGATGATATACCTAATATAGATTTATATATGGATCAGGTTACTACATTTATGGACAATCACTTAAAATCCTCCAAAAGGTATAGTGAGGACAAGCTTCTGACCAAGACCATGATAAATAATTATACTAAGAATGAATTGCTTCCTCCCCCTGATAGAAAAAAGTATACGAAGGAGCATATGTTTCTTCTTATTTTTATTTATTACTTTAAAAATATATTATCAATTAGTGATATCCAGAGTATTTTCAATCCTTTAACTGAGAGGTTTTATGGAGGCAAATCGGATATTGGTCTAGAAGAGATATATGGGGAGATATTTAGACTTGAGAAGGAGCAGACTGATGCGCTGACCAAGGACATGGTTCGAAAGATGAATAAGGCTAAGGAGTCCTTTGAGTTTGTAAAGAATAAGGAGGATCGTGATTATCTATCAATGTTCTCCTATATAAGTATGCTATGCTTTGATGTATATATGAGAAAGCATGTGATAGAACAGATTATTGACAATTCCCTAAAGCCTGATTTTGAATCTAGAATGGAGGCTGCAAACAAAGAGAAAGAGGGTAAGAGCAACCCTAAAACGTCAGCAAATAATGTAAATATCAAAAAGAGCAACCCTAAAGCGTCAGTAAATAATGTGAATGTCAAAAAGAGCAACCCTAAAACGTAGCAAATAACGTGAATGTCAAAAAGAATAACGTGAAGAGTACAGATGGTGTGGCAGTGTAGAAGGTCAGCCCTAAAGGCGACAATAAAAAATAAGAAAAAATAAGAAATATATTATGGATCATATCATATAGGTTATTATCGATTATAATACATGTTCATATAATATAGAAAAGCCCATATCTTATCTTGATATGGGCTTTGTTATTATTTTGGTGAATTAAAGCTTTTCATACGTGCAAAAACCATATCATAACCATCATTACCATAATTAAGAGACCGATTTACGCGGCTAATAGTAGCGGTAGAGGCGCCGGTCTTCTCAGCGATTTCTAGATATGTTTTTTGGTTACGAAGCATTCTTGCTACCTCAAACCTTTGAGATAGGGATAGTAGCTCGTTTATTGTACAGATATCTTCAAAAAAAGTATAACATTCCTCAGAATCCTTTAAGCTAAGAATAGCTTCAAATAAGTGATCAACAGCTGGTCTTCTAATGTTTTTGCTCATTGTTAGGACTCCTTCCTTTCATCTATTCGTGATTTTTCACATAGTATAATTTTATCATTATGCAGTGTTAAAGTAAAGGGCTTTCGTTTAAACTTTAACCTACCTATTAACCTACCTGTTAAACTACCTATATTACAGTGTCTAAATAATTATGCTTTACCGTCCGTAAAATTCATTTTCTTCATATAATATAATGACTTGTGTTATAGATAAACTTTATGGTCTATAAGGTCTGGGCCTTGACGGACCTCTTGATGGACGTCTTCTTGGGCAGAATCTGTTGTCCCTGTCCCTGCAGAGTCCCCAATTAACAGAACAACAATCCCGCCTATCATCTAATCTACCACCAAACTGACAAGAACCTCTAAATGGGACATCTCTGCGACTATTAAAATTACAGCAACTCATATAATCAACTCCTTGTATTTATTATTAGTATAGTTAGTCTTGAATTATAAATCTGTAGATAATATATATTATGCAGCAAGGGGGAAATGGTGAATAATGTCGATTTGAGGTGAATGATTTGCCAATATTTAATTATTTACTTTTAATTATAAAACTCTAATATAAGTCAATAATATTAGGATAAGCAATATATGTAATAAATGTAAGCAATAAACTGCAACTATTTACTAGTCAGCAACGTCTTATTATATAAGCTCTGATTATATAAGGCTTTATCGTTGTATTGACAATCTTTTATTTTAGGATTAATATATATCTTGAGCAGTGAAATAATTGGAAAAATTATATGAACTGGTATATATATGGAGGCATCATGAAAAGAAAGAAAAGAAAAAAGCGCATACTACAGCTTATTGTAATATCGTTTAGCTTCGTAGCATTAGTATTCGTGGCAGGCTTGACGTATATGGAGATGAGGCCTGTGGTTGCGAATGCTGTTATAGTCGAAGCGGGCACAAGCTCTATCGATGTTACACAATTTATGTTGGAGAAGGACAGAAGTGGAAGCTTTATCACAGATATAACCAGCCTTAACCTGAGAGACCCAGGAATATATGAAGTTCAGATAAAGGTTAATAGAAAAATTCACACATCAAATCTTGAGGTTATAGATACTACAGCCCCTAGTGCAGAGTCTGTAGAAATCATAGCTCTTATGAATGAGAAACTAAGGGCTTCTGATTTTGTAGAGAATGTCATCGATGCTACTGATGTTAATGTGTCCTTTGTATCAGAACCAGATACATCCACACCAGGTGAGAGGGTAGTTAAGGTTGCCCTACAGGATAAAGGGAATAATATAACTATAATAGAATCTAAGCTATTAGTTCTCGATGTAAAGAGCTCTATAGAGGTGGAAGCAGGGTCAATTCTTGATATTAAGCCCGAGGATTTTGTAAATAATGATAATGTAGGTGTAGTTATTTTATCAGACCTATCTATGCTTGACATCAGCCAGCCTACCGTTTATTCTATACAGATTGATGTGGACGGTAGACCTCTAAATTCAAGTATCGAGGTTGTAGACACTACACCTCCGTCAGCTGAGCCTGTAAATAAGGAGACTTGGATGGGTGATGAGCTGCCACCGATTGATTTTGTTACTAATGTAATTGATATATCACCCTATAAGGTTGATTTTGGTATCAAACCGAATTTTAATGCTGTCGGTAGTCAAGAAGTCGGGGTTATTGTTGAAGATTTCTATGGCAATAAGACTGAGGTTAGGGCTATATTAACGGTTAAGGAGGATGTCGAGCCCCCTGTGTTCTATGGTATAAAGGACCAAATTGTATTTACGGGAGACACTGTATCCTATAAAAGGGGAATAAGTGTTAAGGATAATAGAGATACTGAGGTGGATTACCAGATAGATTCAAGTAAGGTGAATCTCAAGAAGGTAGGTAGCTATCAGGTTCATTATACAGCCGAGGACGCTGCAGGAAACAAAGTAACAGAGACAGCTAATATAACAGTAGAGCTATTATTAGTGACAGAGGAGATGCTATATGATAAGGTGGACCCAATTCTGGATAAAATCACCAAGGATGGTATGACACAAAGAGAGATAGCTTATGAGATATATAAATGGGTTAAGGCACATGTGGCTTATACCGGTTCGTCGGATAAGTCGGATTGGATGAAAGAGGCCTACAGAGGGATTGTAAATGGACTTGGAGATTGCTTTACTTACTACGCTGTAGCTGAAGCATTTCTTACTCGTGCAGGAATAGATAATATGAGAGTAACTAGAGTTGGAGGAAGAACACAGCATTTTTGGAATCTGATTGATTGTGGAGATGGATGGTATCATTTTGATACATGTCCAAATAAGGATAAAAAGAACACCTTTATGCTTACAGATGCTGAGGTAGAGGCATATACCAAGAAAAGAGGAAATAATTATTATACCTTCGATAAATCATTATTTCCTGCAACACCTGAAAATTGATATGTTTACAGAGCTATATCGTTATTGTATATAGCAGAATAAAAAATTGGCCTTATAAGAGTAACCCTATGTGGTAGGATGGTTGTCGTAAGGTAATAATAATGATAATAGAATTACGACAATAGTCTAAGGGGAGGAATTATGTCTAAAAAGTTAGGTGTTATAGGTGGCTTAGGCCCAGCTGCAACAGCATATTATTATGAACTTGTAAGTCGAATGACTGATGTCAATCTTGAACAGGAGCATATAGATATTAATATAATCAGCAAGCCATCCATACCTGATAGAACTGATTTTATACTAGGAAGGAGTACCAATAGTCCCCTGCCTCATTTGATTGAAGCTGGTAGAACACTAGTAGAGCTAGGGGCTGATTGTGTGGCTATTACCTGTATAACAGCTCATTATTTTCATGAGGAATTATCAAATCGTATTAAGGCCCCTATAATCCATATAATTTATGAGACAGTAAAGTATCTGAAGGAACATAATGTTAAGCGGGCTGGTATCATGGCTACAGAGGGTACTATAGAAAGCAATCTATTCCAAAAAGAGCTGATAAAAAACAATATAGAGCCAATCATTCCATCAAGACAAGGTCAAGCGCTCGTAACTAGCTTGATATATAAGAATGTAAAGGCGGGTATACCTGTTAATATGGAGCAGTTTAATGAGGTTAAGGACGAACTAAAAAACAGGGGTGCCGATATAATTATCTTAGGATGTACCGAGCTTTCAATAATTAAGAGAGATGAAGATATCGGATCTGGCTTTATAGACGCTCTTGAGGTTTTAGCCATGTGCAGTGTAATAGGCTGTGGCGCCAATCTAAAAAAGAAATATCTGAATCTTATAACGTGATAGAATGATTTGAAATGAATTAGACTAGCCTTATAGCCATAAGAACAGATAGAATCATATAAATATACATAAGTAGGAAGGCATGAGAATGATGCAAAATAATGTTTTGGAATATTTAGAAAATATAGTAAAAAGCCTACCAAATAAAATCGCGTATGCCGATGAGAATAATGGTGTTAGCTTTGGAGAGGTATACGATAAGTCAAGAGCTATCGGTACATTTCTAAGTAAAGAGGGATATTATAAAGAGCCTGTGGTAGTATTTATGGGTAAGCGCCCAAGTGCTATAATATCATTCTATGGAGTTATATATTCAGGATGCTATTATGTTCCTATAGATGAGGAAATGCCCAGACATCGTATAGAGCTTATATTCCAGAGCTTAAATCCAAGGGCTGTAATATGTGATGGCGACACTATTAATTCGATAAAGGAATTCAACTATAATGGTAAGCTATATCTCTATGATGACATCATAAAGACAGCTGGGGATGAACAAATATTGCTCAATATAAGAGAAAGACAGATTGATACTGATCCCATATATATAGTATTTACATCGGGCTCAACTGGAATACCTAAGGGAGTGGTGGCATGTCACCGTTCTGTTATAGATTATATCGAAAATCTCTCAGATGTACTAAAGATTAATGAGAATACGGTATTTGGTAATCAGACTCCTTTGTATGTGGATGCCTGCCTTAAGGAGCTATATCCTACATTAAAATACGGGGCAACCACTTATATAATACCCAAGAGTCTCTTCATGTTTCCCCTTAAGCTGGTAGAGTTTCTAAATGATAATAAGATAAATACTGTATGTTGGGTTGTATCAGCTCTTACCATGATATCGGCCTTTGGGACATTTGAAAAAGCAATACCGGAGCATCTTCACACCATAGCATTTGGTAGTGAGGTGTTTCCCATAAAGCAGTTTAAGCTTTGGAGGCAGAACCTTCCTTCTGCAAGATTCATTAATCTTTACGGACCGACTGAGTGTACCGGCATGTCATCTTACTATGAGGTTAATAGGGATTTTGAATTGGATGAGGCAATTCCTATCGGAAGACCATTTAAGAACACCGATATAATTCTTCTTGATAGTGAGGACAAGCAGGCAGGGCAAGGTGATGTGGGAGAAATTTGCATTCGAGGAACATCACTTACACTAGGTTATTATGATGATTTTGAAAAGACTAATGAGGTATTTGTACAGAACCCCTTAAATACTTCATATCCTGAGCTTATATATCGAACAGGAGATTTGGGTAAATATAATGA
>CAZODB010000137.1:1508-5887 GCA_964578425.1 uncultured Herbinix sp. | reverse complement strand
ATATTAGTTGTTGATGATGAAAGTAGAATGAGAAAGCTTGTAAAGGACTTTTTGGTACGCAGTAACTATGATGTAATAGAGGCAGAGAATGGTGAACAAGCCTTAGATATCTTCTTTCAGACAAAGGGTATTGAGATGATTATCCTGGATATCATGATGCCAAAGATAGACGGATGGCAGGTGTGTAGGGAGATAAGGCAGTATTCGGATGTTCCTATTATAATGCTGACTGCTAAGGGGGACGAGAAGGACGAGCTATTAGGCTTTGAGCTGGGTGTGGATGAGTATATTTCTAAACCATTTAGCCCAAAAATACTAGTGGCGAGAGTTGAGGCAGTTCTTAGAAGGACAGCTAGTACTGACGAAGAGGTTATAGAGATAGGCGGAATAACCCTTGATAAGGCTGCACATCAGCTTAAAATCGACAATGTTGCAATAGATTTAAGCTATAAGGAGTTCGAGCTTTTAACGTATTTTGTAATAAACGAAGGGGTTGCCCTGTCAAGGGAAAAGATTCTAAATAATGTATGGAATTATGATTATTTCGGAGACGCAAGGACAATAGATACCCATGTAAAGAAGCTGAGAAGCAAGATGGGAGATAAGGGCAAACTTATCAAAACAATCTGGGGTCTTGGATACAAGTTTGAGGTGGATTAATGAAGCATTCCATAAGAATAAAGTTGGCATTATTATTGACAGCATTGATAGCATTTACTATCTTTATCACCTGGTTCATAAACCGAACATTTTTAGCGGACTATTATCTACATTGCAAGATGGACCAAATAGCGGATGTGTTTTATCGTGTTGATGATATATATTCGAGTAATCAGGATGAGCTTTTTCTATCAGAGGAGGACACCATAACTATGGAGAGGTTGTCCTCTAACAGTGACGTCAATATATATGTTCTTATGTCCTTTGCTGGTGGACCTCTTTCTAGCTATCCGCACCCGCTGGACTTTGGTGAAAGAGAAGAGGCACAGATACAGCTGCTAATTAAAAACTATATGAGTAGCGAAAGTAATCAAGTGGATAGAACTATTATACAGGAGAAAGATAATTATATTATCTATAGACTGTATGATAACCACCTCGATTCAAATTATATAGATCTCATAGGAGTGTTGGAAGATAATAAGGTAGTATTCTTACGGTCAAACTTTGAGAGTATACAGGAAAGCGTGGCTCTAGCAAATCAGTTTCTTGGATATATAGGTCTTGCGGCTGTAGTGATAGGCGTAATCGCTATGCTTCTTGTAAGCAGTAGGTATACAAAGCCGATACACGAGATGGCCAATATAGCAAAAAGGATGTCTGAGCTAGATTTTGATGCAAAATATCGGGTTAATAAAAAGGACGAGATAGGAGAGCTTGGCAGCAGTATAAATACATTATCAGATAAGCTTCAGGACACCATATCGGAGCTAAAAAGTGCGAATAATGAGCTTCAGAGTGATATTCAAAAGAAAACAGAAATAGATGAAATGAGAAAGGAGTTTCTATCTAATGTATCCCATGAGCTTAAAACTCCCATATCATTAATTCAGGGGTATTCTGAAGGCTTGATTGAAAATGTAAATGATGATGAGGAAAGCCGTAACTTTTATTGCGAGGTCATTATAGATGAAGCAAATAAAATGAATCAAATGGTCAAAAGGCTTCTAACGCTAAATGAGTTGGAATTTGGTAGCAATCAAGTGAATTTTGAGCGGTTTGATATTGTTCAGCTTATAAGGTCAGTATTGATGTCAAATGAGATTATCTTTAAGCAGAGAGAAGTAACGGTGCATTTTGATGCAACTGAGCCTATCTATGTATGGGCTGATGAATATCTTATACAGCAGGTGGTATATAACTATGTCAGCAATGCCCTTAATCATGTGGATGGGAGAAAAATAATAGAGATCAAGCTAATTCGCAGAGATAATGTGTTACGTATTGCTGTATTTAATACCGGTGAGAACATAGAAGAGGAGGAGCTTGATAAGCTCTGGATTAAGTTCTATAAGGTAGATAAGGCTAGGACTAGAGAATATGGTGGAAATGGTATCGGACTGTCTATTGTTAAGGCGATTATGAATTCACATAATAAGGAATGTGGTATTATAAACCGCTCAACTGGTGTGGAATTCTGGTTTGAGCTGGATATAACCTCATTATAATATCATATTTTTTGTTTTTGTTGCTGAAATATGTAATTAATGATAAGATTAATGATAAGATATTAAATAGATGATTCTCATGAATGGAGGCTGGATAGGTGAAGAAGCTTGTAGTAATAATTATATGTATATTAGGTATTACACTAACTGGATGTATGAAGGAATATCCCTTAAATGAATCACAGACTGATATAGTTGCCGAGTATATGGCAAATCATTTGTTGGAAAATGATAAGAGTTTTACACCCTCACTTATTAGCTATCAGGAGGTATCTGAAATTGAAAAAGCAAGCTCGGAGGATGATACGCCAGCTGAACCGACAGATATTAGTAAGGAAAATGAAGATAATATTGATGATACGGTTAATGCTTCCCCTACAGACACACCTATTGATATGCAATATACATTATCAGAGGTCATAGGAGAAACAGGCTTTGATATTCAATATACAGGCTATCAACTCGCCGATACATATCCGGAGGATGAGTCAAACCTTGTGTTTTCTCTTGATCCAAGAGCCGGTTATCAGCTGCTTGTAGTTGATTTTACAATAGAAAACATAACAGACACAGATAATACTATCGATCTTAGCAAGGCAGCCATTCAGTATCAGCTAGATATAAATGTGGGAACCAAATACTTGCCTCAATTTGCCCTATTGGAGAATAATTTACAATATATAAAGTTAAATGTGAGTTCAGGATCCAAGATACCAGCTGTATTGATATTTGAAGTGGCCGAGGATATAGATATGTCGGATATAAATCTGATAGTCTCCAGAGATACCAGAACAGAGATAATTGAGATTAAATAGTTAACATAAAGGGGCTTAATAATGGTGTATGTAGAAAGAAAACGAACTAAATTCTTAGGTCTTCCCCTAAGCTACACAAGGTATACTATATCAGAGGAAAAGCTTAGGATTACATCAGGTTTCTTAAGTATTACAGAGGATGACTGTTATATGTATAAGATACAGGATGTACGCTTGACAAGAAGCTTTATGGAAAGAATATTTAAGCTTGGTACTATCACATGCTATACTGGTGATACAACACATCCCAAGCTTGAATTAGAACACATTAAAAGGGCAGGAACAATTAAGGAATTTATTATGTATTCCTCTGAGGAAGCAAGAAGAAAAAGAAGGGCTCTTAGAACCCGGCAATTGGAAGCAGAGGATTTAGAAATGAATAAGTAAAATTAGCCTGACTATGATAATATAAATAATTATAATATATATATACATGCAGGGTGAAGACACAATAAGCACCCTGCATTTAATGTATATAAATGGTTATAATGAAAAGAAATCATATAAAGAAGTGGAGAAAATATAAGGATATGAATAAGTCTTATATATTAATTCTAACATTATTGCTTTGCATAGCCTTTACTGCGTGTAAGAAGAGCGAGGATAGTGACATCTTATTAGATAATAATCCGTCTAATACAGATAATAATATTTTAAAGGAGAAAAGCGAGAGCGATTCTGTGGGTGATGGTGAATATAATTCAGATGAGATAAATACTATTGATAATATAACAGAGTCTGCTCTAAGCCAGTTTGAATCAGTTGTGTATTACTATATTACAGGTGATGCAGTAAGAATGAGGGCGGATGCATCATTGGAATCGAATACTCTTAAGCTACTAAGCCTTGGCACCAAGGTGGAATATATAGATAAAAAAGGTGATTGGATTAAAGTGAATCATGAAAATGAAATCGGTTATATAAGAAATGATTTGTTAAGTGAGACAGAGTTAATAGATGTAGAGACTATAGAAGATGTACTTGACATAAGAGAAAACCCCATAGAGGGAACAATAGGTTCATTAGAGGGAATAGATAATCCCAAAATAATTGTAAAGAAAGCTGATAGAATACTCCAGCTATGGGACGGTGATAGCCTGAGAGCAAGTTACCCAATAGGCTTAGGTTGGGAACCGGTAGGAGATAAAGAAAAAGAGGGTGACGGTAAAACACCAGAAGGGACATATTATGTATGTACCAGAAATAACTTCAGCAGATTCTATCTATCTCTGGGCTTATCATATCCAAATAAAGACGATGCTTATGAAGGCTTGGAGGCAGACCTAATAGATCAGAGCACCTACAATCAGATTGAGGATGCGATTAACCGTGAAGTCCAGCCCCCATGGAATACTGCTCTTGGAGGAGAAATTATGATACATGGACACGGTTCTCA
>CAZODB010000137.1:0-1408 GCA_964578425.1 uncultured Herbinix sp. | reverse complement strand
TTGTAATCATTATTTTGAGATTTTAAAGAGAAAAATATGTTTATGATAATACAATAAGCTATTAAGATTCTCACAAAAAATGAATAGATAAAGGAGCAAAACATATGGCTAAACAAGTATACTTAACAATTGATGATGGACCTAGTGAGGATTTTAAGGACAAGGTAGATTATCTTTATGAGAGGAATATACCTGCTATATTCTTTTGCATTGGCAAAAATATAGAAGAACATATAGAAGATGTAGTATATGCCATAATAAAAGGATTTATAATCGGAAATCATTCATATAGTCATAAGCACTTTTCGGATTTGACAATTGATGAAAGCAAGGATTCTATAAAGTTGGCCGATGGACTTATAGAGGAAGCATATAAGCTTGCTGGTATAACTAGACAGTTAAAGGTATTCCGCTTTCCTCATTTTGACCAAGGAGGAGACAGCAGTGGAGATGATTACGAGAATAAATGGAGTAAACCAGAATGGGAATGGTCCTTATATCCTAGAAATGATAGAAGGTTAGCTTTGCAATCATTTTTGAAGGATTTAGACTATATTCAACCACAGTTTAAGGGAGTGAAGTTGAAATATTTTGATAAAAATATATTTGATTCCTTAGATGTTAGATGTACCTACGATCAGATGGAATACTTTCTAGGAGTAGATAATGCACCATACGGAATGGATAAGGAAGAAGTAATATTAGGAAGAATCGATGAGGATGAACCCTATGCTGGAAGAGGACTAAATTGCTTAGATACCACTGATATTATACTGATACACGACCATGAAAGCACTACTGATTTATTTTTTAAGATTATTAATAGATATATTGAGAAGAATTTAAAGTTTTTGGAAATAGGCTAATTTGTTATAAAGTCTATAATTAGTGGTCACTTTGTGGGATGGGCAATGTAGAGAAAAGAAAGTAGCTATGGAGGGGATAGAATGATTATAAGAAGAATGACAATAGATGATTATGATAATATTTACAGTCTCTGGGTAAACACTCCAGGAATGGGCTTGAATGATATCGATGATTCAAGGGCTGGAATTGAAAAGTATTTAATGCGAAATCCTGATACATGCTTTGTAGCAGAAGAAGATAATACCATTATTGGAGTAATAATGTGTGGTAATGATGGACGACGAGGTTACATTCACCACACTGCAGTTGCGGTATCAGGACGAAACAAGGGAGTCGGAACAGCACTTGTAGATGCTGCCTTAGATGCACTTCGTAAAGAGGGAATTACTAAAGTGGCATTAGTAGTGTTTTCTAAGAATGAATTAGGGAATGTTTTCTGGGAAAAAAGAGGGTTTTCTGTTCGAGAAGATTTAGTATATAGGAATAAGCTTATAAGCAAGCTGACGAGAATTGATACATAAGATAAGTAAAATTATTGCAA
>CAZODB010000136.1:2787-5933 GCA_964578425.1 uncultured Herbinix sp. | reverse complement strand
TACGGCACCTAAGTACCGACGGTCTCAGAGTACCTGCTTGTGGTCCTTGTTAAACATGCACAAGAAATAAGGGTTTTCGTGAGTTTCGCAATTGTCCATGCAAAAAAAAAAATAGAGAGAGGAATTTCATCCATCAATGAAAAGAAGGTAAAAGATATGATTAATCCAACCTATCAGGAAATAAAGCATTTAGCAAAAAAATATCCCATAGTGCCAATTTGTAAGGAGGTTTATGCTGACATTATTACTCCTATTACGCTGCTAAGAAGGATATCGAATCTGAGTAAAAACTTCTTTCTTCTGGAAAGCGTGGAGGGAGGTGAAAGGTGGGGAAGATATTCCTTTATTGGTTTTGATCCAATAGCCCATATTACTTGTAAAAACAATAAGATTATAAATGACAACAAGGTAGTTGCAGTGATAGAGGATAATAATCCTTATAGCTATCTAAGGTCTGTGCTATCAGAATACAAGGCACCGAAGCTTCCCAATATGCCGCCTTTTGCTGGAGGCTTTGTAGGATATTTTTCTTATGAAATGATCGCCTATACTGAACCCATACTAGACCTTAAGGGCAATGACTGTAACGATTTCGATCTTATGCTATTTGATAAGGTAATTGTCTATGATCATTTGAAGCAGAAGATTAATATAGTTGTAAATATGAAAACCGAGGACATTGACAATGCTTATCAGAAGGCTATAGAAGAAATATATAGAATAAGCAGCCTTATTAATGATTCCACACCTTTGCCTAAGGTAGAGTCAAGCGATAAGCCGAGATTTAAATGTAATGTAACGAAGAAAGAATACTGTGAAATGGTTAAAAAGACGAAGGAGCACATATTAGGAGGGGATATTTTTCAGGCAGTTATATCTAGAAGATACGAAGCAGATTACAAGGGTAGTCTTTTGAATGCATACAGAGTACTTAGGACTATGAACCCCTCTCCATATATGGTCTTTATGCAAATGGGTGATATGCAGATTGTAAGTGCCTCGCCGGAGACATTGATCAAGTCACAAGATAGAAAGGTTCTTACATTTCCTATAGCTGGTTCTCGCCCTAGAGGAAAGGATAGGCAGGAGGATGATCGCCTTGTGAAGGAGCTGTTAAGTGATGAAAAGGAGCTGTCAGAGCATAATATGCTTGTTGACCTAGCCAGAAATGATATTGGTAAGATATCAGAATATGGCAAAGTGAAGGTTACAGAGTATCAGAAGGTACACAAATATTCGAGAGTTATGCATATTACATCAGTGGTGGAGGGAGATATGCGGGAGGATAAGGATGCCTTTGATGCATTAGAGGCTGTCTCTCCAGCTGGAACCCTGTCAGGTGCACCAAGAATTAAAGCCTGTGAAATAATCAGAGATGTTGAGAGTATTCCTAGGGGAGTATATGGTGGTGCTATCGGATATATTGATTTTACCGGCAATATGGACACATGTATCGCTATCCGTATGGCTGTTAAGCTAAAGGAGAAGGTGTATATTCAGACCGGAGCTGGTATTGTCGCCGACAGTATACCTGAGCATGAATATGAGGAAACAGAGAATAAGGCCAAGGCATTGATAGAAGCCATTCAGAAGGCAAGGGAGGTCGAGGGATTATGATACTGATAATAGACAACTATGATAGCTTTACCTATAATCTTGTTCAGTTAGTAGGAACTATTAATAAGGATATAGCTATAAGAAGAAATGATGATATAAGCATTAAGGATATAAGAAGCATGATGCCAAGCCATATAATAATATCTTCTGGATCAGGAAGACCTGAGGATACAGGCGCATGTGAAGAGATTACAAGGGAACTAAAGGATGATATACCCATCCTTGGAGTTGGTCTTGGGCACTTAGCTATCTGTGAGGCCTTCGGCTCTAAAATAAATCCTGCAAAAAAGTTAATGCATGGCAAACAAAGCAATATTCATATTGCAAACGGAAGTAGGATTTTTCATGGATTAGCTCCCATGATGTATGTAGCAAGATATCATTCATTAATTGTCTGCAAGGAGGAGCTACCCGATGAGCTTCTTGTAATAGCAGAGGATGATGATGGGGAAGTGATGGCTATAAAGCATAGAGAACATGAAATATATGGGGTACAATTTAATCCGGAATCAATGCTTACCCCTCAGGGACAGATAGTAATCCGGAATTTTTTAGAGATAGGTGGTGATGGTGATGGCCATGATACAGGAAGCAATTGCTAAATTAATTAATAAGGAAGACTTAACTCTTGATATGAGTAAGTCGATTATGAATGAAATAATGTCTGGATTAGCATCAAAGGCGCAGATGGCAGGTTTCTTGACATCAATGCGCATGAAGGGTGAGACGATAAACGAAATTACTGGCTGTGCTATGGTGATGAGAGATCATGGAGATAAAATTTCTCATGACGGGGATCTTATGGATATAGTGGGCACAGGCGGTGACGGGGCCTTTACATTTAATATATCAACATTATCAGCCATAGTGGTTTCGGCTGCAGGGATACCCGTGGCAAAGCACGGTAATCGTAGCGTATCAAGCAAATGTGGCAGTGCCGATGTACTGGAGGCGCTGGGAGTAAAAATAGATATACCTTTAGAAGAAAGTAGAAGGCTACTAAAGGAGATAGGGATATGTTTTATGTATGCTCCTATCTACCATTCCTCTATGAAATATGCTGCGTCGGTAAGAAGGGAACTAGGGGTTCGTACTATATTTAATATTCTTGGTCCCTTAGCTAATCCGGCCGGAGCCAATCTGCAATTGCTGGGAGTCTATGATGAAAGCCTTGTCGAACCACTTGCGAGAGTGCTGTCTAATCTTGGTGTGAAAAGAGCAATGGTTGTATACGGCCATGACGGCCTTGATGAAGTATCTCTATGCGCTGGTACGACAGTATGTGAAGTAAACAGAGGAAAAATAAACAGCTTTTTTATAGATCCCCGCCGTCTGGGATTTGAGCTTTGCAAACCAGAGGATCTGACAGGAGGAGGTCCCGAGGAAAATGCTGAGATTGCCTTAGGTATACTAAATGGTGAAAAGGGCCCAAAGCGAGATGTTGTACTACTAAATTCTGCATTATGTATTTATATGTCCTATGACAATATAACACTTAGGGAATGTGTAAGGATGGCAGAAGAGATAAT
>CAZODB010000136.1:1376-2687 GCA_964578425.1 uncultured Herbinix sp. | reverse complement strand
AGAAGAGCAAAAGGTAAGGCTTCCCTTGTCAGAAATCAAAAGCCAAATTAAGGATAAGGACAGTATAGGAGTCCATAAGAATAGGGAAGTATTTGCCTTTGAAAGGGCTATAGGTGGAGAGGGGATGTCCTTTATCTGCGAGGTGAAAAGGGCATCTCCATCAAAGGGCATTATATCTGAGACATTTCCTTATCTGGATATTGCTATGCAATATCAGGACGCAGGAGCTGCTGCTATATCAGTATTAACAGAGCAGGATTATTTTCATGGGAGCAATCAATATCTTACAGAGATAAGCCGTCATGTAACCATACCTGTACTTAGAAAGGATTTCATAATTGATGAATATCAGATATATGAAGCAAAGATGATTGGAGCAGATGCGATTCTGCTTATCTGTGCCTTGCTTGACACTGATATATTAAGACGTTTTCTTAATATATGTGATGGACTGGGATTATCGGCATTGGTTGAGGCCCACAGCGAGGAAGAGGTTGATAGTGCTACCCTGGCAGGGGCCAGAGTTATAGGGGTAAATAATCGTGACCTTAAAACCTTTGAGGTGGATATCAACCATAGTATAAGGCTAAGGAAAAAGGTTCCTAAGGACATTCTATACATAGCGGAAAGTGGTATCAAAGACAAGGCTGATATAGAGCTGCTAAGAAGCAACAATATAAAGGCAGTATTAATCGGAGAGGCCTTGATGAAAAGCAGTGACATTAAAGGCCAGCTTGCAAGTTGGAGGGAGCCATGACAAGGATTAAAATATGCGGTCTTACAAAGGTTAGTGATATTGAGGCTGTTAATCTACTTATGCCTGACTATATAGGGTTCGTATTTGCAGAAAGCACCCGTCATGTTACGGATGGGATGGCGAAGGGATTAAAGGAAGCTCTTGATAAAAATATAAAAGCCGTAGGGGTATTCGTGAATGAGGATATTGATAATATTATATCCATATGTGAACGAGGTATAATCGATATAATCCAGATACACGGTGATGAGGATGAGAAATATATCATGGAGCTTAAATCAAGAACAAAAAAGCCTCTTATTCGTGCATTTAGAATAAGGACTATGGAGGATGCTAAGAAGGCTGAGGAATGCAGGGCGGACTATGTCTTATTAGATTCCTTTAAGGAAGGGGCATATGGAGGTAGCGGACATAGCTTTCCCTGGGATATGGTGAAGGGGATGAAGAGGGACTTCTTTCTGGCTGGAGGAATTCATGGGGCTAATGTTATAGAGGCTGTGAGTGAATGCCATCCATATTGTATTGATGTCAGCAGTGGGGTAGAGACAGAGGGT
>CAZODB010000136.1:0-1276 GCA_964578425.1 uncultured Herbinix sp. | reverse complement strand
ACTTGACCGTTTATGGACCGAAAATCATCCTCTGCCCAAGCCGCTAGTTCTTTCCACAGAGACGATGACAGTCTTAGTACCATCTGCTTTTTCTCTTTTGATTTATCAGTCATACATCATCATCCCTCTCTTATGCTAATATATTGTTCCGCTGTTTACGATAGGTTGAGCTTCCTTATTACCGCATAGTACTACTAATAGATTGCTTACCATGGCAGCTTTACGTTCTTCATCAAGGTGAACAACATCATTTTCATTAAGCTTATCGAGCGCCATCTCCACCATACCAACTGCACCTTCTACAATTTTCTGCCTTGCAGCAATAATGGCTGTAGCCTGCTGCCTCTGTAGCATGGCAGCCGCTATCTCAGGGGCGTAGGCAAGGTGGGTGATTCTTGCCTCCATAATCTCAAGGCCTGCTATCTCTACACGAGATTGAATTACCTCTGCAAGCCTTTCAGCTATTTCCTGGCTACTTCCGCGAAGGGATTTTTCCTCATCACTATCCTCTGAATCATAGGGATAGAGCCTTACTATATCTCTAAGAGCCGTGTCGCACTGGATAGACAGAAACTCAGTATAATTATTAACATTTAAGACAGCCTTTGCAGTATTAACAACTCTCCATATTACTACAATACCTATAATAATGGGATTGCCTAGCTGGTCATTTATCTTTTGCCTATCATTATTTAATGTCATTGCCTTTAAGGAGATCTTCTTATTAAAAGAAGGTAACTGAACAGAAGTAACCGTTCCCTTTCCAGGCTGTGAGGTTTGCTCCGTGGAGAGTGCACCTATTAATCCTAAGGATCCAGTCGAAGTGCCTTTTGATGCGGGGTTTAAGCCAGAGGAAAAAGGATTCACAAAGTAGAAACCTTCCTTCTTCAAGGTACCATAGTATTTTCCAAAGAGAGTAAGTACAAGAGCTTCATTTGGCTTAATAATCTTTAAGCCTCCGAATATGATAGGCCCAATGATACTAAAATAAACTAAACTAAAAACAATCATAATAACTCCAAGTGGCACACTAGACTCTGTAGCAAGAAGTCCAAAGATGAATAATCCTATGGATGCTAGTATTAAAAGTATATTTACAATTAACACCTGCATACCATTTTTGCCCTTAATAATAATCTCTTCGTATTGCAATACACCATTTTTATTGGATTGATCCATATTATACCTCCCTATTTGTGATATCAAAACGATATCGTTCTGATACAATTATATACCAGTATTACAAAATGTGTCAAGAGGAATCTGGTGAGGTAAA
>CAZODB010000135.1:0-5938 GCA_964578425.1 uncultured Herbinix sp. | reverse complement strand
CTACCAGGCTCGGCTATCGGATTAGCTTTGATTACTGTGGTTGGCCAATCTGTAGGAGCAGGGGACTATGAAGGCGTTAAGAAATATACAGTAAGGCTAATGAAAATCACTCATCTTATCATGGCGGGAATTAATATAGTCATTATATTTCTGATTCCTATAATTTTAAAGATATATCAGGTAAGTGATGTTACTGCAGAATTAGCATCCACGCTTATGCTCTATCATTGTATTCTGGCAACAATATTCTGGCCACCTTCATTTACTCTTCCTAATGCACTGCGTGCTGCCGGTGATGTTAAGTATACCATGTGGGTATCTATGATCTCTATGTGGGTATGGCGAATAGGCCTCAGCTATATTCTTGCCATTGTGTTTGAAATTGGAGTGTTTGGAGTCTGGATAGCCATGACTATTGACTGGGTATGTCGTTCATCGTGTTTTCTATATAGATTCTTAAAGGAAAAATATAGAACTATATCATCCATATAAGGCCTATGACACATAAATGCCAAATTTTACAATTAGAATATATATGAGTAAGCTAATAAATGCTAGAATTTAGCCGATATATTTATCATATAGATACTTGTATCCTTTGTGATACTTTATTAATAGAAAACGTGATACACAACAGCAGCTTATAGGAGGTTACAGATGAGAAAGGCGATGAGAATAGGTTTTTGCTTAGTAGTATGTATGTTTTTGACCGCCACTATATATTTATTATCCGATAATACGGCTACGGCGTCTGAGGTTATAAGACCGGATGAATATTTTTTTGTATTTAACGGTCAGCAAAAGAAAGCCGGTACTGAATATGAAATGAAAAATGAGAATGTCATGTTAAACATTACAGCAGGGACATGGGAAACAATACCTGAAATACAGTGGGTGACATCAGAACCAGGTGTCGTTGCTCTTGAAGCCACATCAAAAGCTTCTTTTGTTAATATGGTACGGAAGGGGCCAGGCTACTCCACAATAACAGCAATTGTTACGATGGGTACCAACACGTACTCTCTTAGCTGCTTAGTTAAAGTCAATCTAGAATTTGATTATCAGAGGACAGGAACGACAACAGCGACCACTAATGAAGATAAAATTTTTGTTATAAAAGAAATAGATGGGGTGAAGAAACAGATATACTTAAAATATGCTAACTATATTCCTGAGGAGGAAACAGAGGAAGTAACAGGAAGTGCCATATCAGTATCCTCAGTAACATGGGAAAGTGATAATGAAAGTGTGGCTACTATAGATGAAGCCGGTAAGGTAACAGCAGTCGGAAGCGGTAGCACCATGATAACAGTTACTACCAATACAATGTCAGCCCAGGATAGGTACCTTTCCATATCCATGCGGGTTGTTGTTGCACCTAAATTCAGCTTGACCTTTGATGATGTGGATAATAATTCAAGCACTAGCAATACAAGCTTTACCCCGGTGAATAGTGTACCCAGTAACTTCGTAATCAAATCAAATGCTAAATACGGTACGAATCTGACGTGGGAGGTAATTGATTCTAGCACAAAAAGAAGAGTCACTAATGATAAGATGACTTATACAATCAGTCAAAACAGTGGAAATGTTACATTTACTGGTGTAAAGGCTGGTACATATGAGATATATGCTTATGCCAATAAAAATTATAACTATAATACCAATGCCCCTTATGCCTATATGAAGATAATCGTACCTATATTTTTTAAGAATGAGAATATAGTTATGAATGTAAGAGATACATATGATATTGTAGATAATTCTAATATCCCTAATTTCGATATATTTAATATTAAGTATGTCGAGACAAATGGTTCTTCTATTGCTCAAGTGGATCGTAGAACTGGTATTATAACAGCAAAAAGTGAAGGAAAAGTCACGATACAACTTATATACCAGGATTCATCGAAGCTATATGATGGTGATGTTCCCAATGATAAGACTATAAATGTAACAGTAATTGATGGAATATCTTTATCTGTAACAGAAGCGACCCTTTATACATCCGGAACTTTAATGCTAAGGGAAATAGTAACAGACCCTAATGTGCCAATAACATGGACAAGCAATAATCCAAGCATTGTATCAGTAGATAAAGGACTTGTGACAGCCTTAAGACCAGGTGAAGCAGTTATTACTGCAACGCAAAAAATAAAAGGTGTTTTAAAACGAGCCACCTGTGTTATTAATGTACTGCAGTCAGTTAACACTATTTCTTTAGATCCACCGGTACTTAATCTGGCTATCGGTGAATATCAGACACTTCATGCTTATATAACCCCTAAGCAAAGCGGTGTAAAGCTTAACTGGAAGACATCTGATGAGAAGGTTGTTAGAATTATGGAAGCAAACCCCTTAACCCTGACAGTACAGGGTGTAGCAGGAGGAAATGCAGTAATATCTGCGATAAATGAGGAAAATATCGTAGTAGGCTATAGTCATGTCACTGTCAGACAGCCTGTTACAAGAATAACCTTATCCGATACAAATGTATATATAAATATAGATGCAAAGAGCATTCAGCTTAGAGCAATAGTCTATCCTGAAAATGCACTAGATAAAGATATTATATGGACCTCATCAAACCAGCAAGTTGCCAGAGTTAATGAGAACGGACTTGTAACACTTGTTAAGCCTGGTGAAGTCACCATAATTGCCAGGTCAGCAGATAATCCTGAAGTAATGGAATTGTGTAATATTACAATAGAAGTACCTGTGGCGACTGTAGCTATAGATGAGAGTGAGGTTACAATGTATGTAGGCCAATCCAAAAGGCTTACTTACTCTGTACTTCCTATAAACGCTACTAAAACCAGTGTAACTTGGACTTCGACAAAACCCAATGTAGCTTCTGTAGATGCAGCAGGAAGAATTACTGCAAGGCAAGTTGGATCCACGGTCATAATGCTA
This sequence comes from uncultured Herbinix sp., assembly GCA_964578425.1. Taxonomy (GTDB): domain Bacteria; phylum Bacillota; class Clostridia; order Lachnospirales; family Lachnospiraceae; genus Mobilitalea. The sequence continues at coordinate 3,025 of CAZODB010000135.1, read as the reverse complement.
AGAAGTCTGGATGGTGGACATACTTCCTACAGTACCATAACTGTTCGACAGATAGCGGAAGGTATTAGATTTACAAATACTGAGCTAGAGCTCATGACCGGACAGGTTCATGAAATGGAATACACCTTAATACCAGCTGACGCAACCGATTCCGAATTGGTATGGGAAGCCAGTGATACCAGGGTTGTAGTTGTAGATGATGCTGGAAGAGTGACTGCTAAGGGGCCTGGAGTGGCATTTATAATTGCAAGGACCGAGGCGGGAGGAATGTCTTATGTTAAGATAACTGTAAAAGAAGCTGTAAGTGGACTTCTTCTGAATTTCTCAGAGAAAACAATATACGTGAAGGAGCAGTTTGACCTTAAGGCGTCTGTATCGCCCAGCGGAGCTTCTAATCTAGAGGTCGAATGGAAGAGCTCTAATGACAAAGTTGCTACCGTCTCAGACAAAGGAGAGGTAATAGGCCTTGGTGCTGGTATGGCAATTATTACCGCCACTACAAAGGATGGAGGAATAACTGCTAACTGTGTGGTTACAGTGAGGGAGCGGATAAGCTCAATGACACTGGATCCCCCTGCATATAGAGTAGGCGTAGGTAAATCATTTACAATATCTGTTATGGTTGAGAACGAAACAGCTACAGAACAGCAGTTTAGATGGGTATCAAGTAATTCTAGTATTGCATCAGTCAATAAGAATGGAAAGGTTACAGGTAATAAATTAGGATTTGCTACAATTACTGCATATGCATTAGACGGTAGCGGAGCGGATGCAAGTAGTGATGTTGAAGTGGTTAGACTTGTATCAAAGATTACATTGGATAGAAGTTCACTTACAATGCTTGTTGGAGAAAGCAAAAAACTAACAGCTAAGATTGAGCCAAAGAATGCTTCATATAAAAATCCAATATGGAAAGTAACATCAGTTGAAGATCCTGAGGTAGAGATTAATGATATAGTAATTATAGATGAGGGTGGTAATATTACAGCCCTTAAGGATGGTTCGGTTATGGTATATGCTATGGCTCAGGACTCCGGTGAGAAGGTTGCAGCCTGCCATGTTACTGTATTTAAGAGAGTTCCCGCAACATCAATAATCCTATCCGATAAAAACCTTGTTATGACACAGGGTGAACAAAGAGAGATTAGGCCTGTGTTAAATCCTGTTGGATCAACTGATGGATTGACCTGGAGCTCAGATAATAACTCAGTTGCCAGTGTTAATAAAAGCACAGGTAGAATAAAGGCGAATGCTACAGGAACTGCATACATTACAGCCATGACGGATTCCGGTAAGACAGCCACAACTGAGGTTACTGTAATTGGTCTAAGTAGAAAAACCTTGAGATTAGAGCAATATGAACGTGCAACCTTATGGGTAGAAGGTGCGACAGTAAGAGTTCGCTGGGATGTTGACAATCCTGCAATTGCTACTGTAGATAATAATGGTGGTATAATATCCCGTGGAGTTGGAACCACAAATATTACTGCAACTGTGAATGGCAGGAGGCTAACTTGTAAGGTTACCGTTGTGAAATTGGGGTCTAAATGATAAAAATTATATAATAAAGTTAAATCCTAGAAAAGATATAAGTCTTTTCTAGGATTTTTATTGCGAAACTCTACAAAAGGAGAGGTATTTATTGTTGAAATAGACATAAATATTTTCTTAAACTAAGAGATGTTTGATAATTAGGTTTGAGTATGATAAAATATATTCAGAACATACGTTTAACATTACAATGACATCATACTAAGGGGGTGCGATTTGCTTATAAGTCTGCATGTTAAAAACTTTGCTATTATCAATGAAGTGGAAGTATACTTCAAAAATCATTTGAATATAATGACTGGAGAAACAGGGGCGGGCAAATCCATAATTATTGATTCGATTAACTGTGCTCTTGGTGCAAAGGTATCAAAGGGAATTCTTCGTACAGGGGCGGATTATGCCCTTGTTGAGCTTGTTTTTGAGACAAAGGATATAGCAGCTCATGAGGCTATGAATAATCTGGATATTCCCTTAGATGATAATCAGATTATAATATCAAGAAAAATTATGCCAAGTAGGAGTATCTATAAATTAAATGGTGAAAGTGTCCCTCAAAGTATAATTGCTTCTATTGCAGAGCTACTGATAGACATTCATGGTCAACATGAGCATCAATCGCTACTTCGTAAGCCAAAGCATCTGGAGATTGTGGATCGTTTCGCCAGAGAAGAGATAGGGAATCTAAAGCAGGAGCTTTCTGAATCCTATAAGCTCTATACATCTATAAAGCATGAATTTGATAATGCCGGAGTTGATGAGGAGAAAAGGCTTCGTGAAATATCTTTTTTAGAATATGAAGTAAATGAGATCAAAAATGCTGCTCTAATTGCCGGAGAGGATGATGAGCTGTCCGCTTTATACAAAAAATATGCAAACGCCCACACTATATCCGAAGGCTTACAGACAGTATACAGCTTAAGCGGCTATGAGCCGAATGAAGCCGGTGATTGTATAGGAAGAGCTGTCCGCCAACTTACAAAGCTTGTGGAATATGATGTGGAGTTAGAAAGTCTTCTATCACAGGCTACTGATGTAGAGGGGCTTCTTAATAATCTTAATAGAGATTTATCCTTATATATTTCTACTATGGATAATTATGAGGAGGAATTAAATGAAGTAACCGGAAGATTGGATCTAATAAATCATATTAAACAGAAATATGGCAACCAAATCGAACATATTCAAAGCTATCTAGTTGAATGTGAGATGAAGCTCGAGAGATATAGAGACTATGATGCTTACATGGATAAGCTAGCTAGTTCTCTAAAGGATGAGGAAAGAAAGCTTAATGAGCTATCTAGTAGACTATCTGACATTAGAAAACGTAAGGCAAAGGAGCTAACAGCTAAGATAAAAGACGCCCTAGTGGCCCTGAATTTTCTTGATGTCAAATTTGACATGACATTTTATAAAAGTAAAACATATTCATCAAACGGTTATGATGATGCTGAGTTTATTATATCTACAAATCCTG
>CAZODB010000134.1:3016-5955 GCA_964578425.1 uncultured Herbinix sp. | reverse complement strand
ATGATTTTTTGTTCTTGTTCATTGTCAAGACCATATGCTAGGGCTGCCGCTGTAGGTTCATTGATAATTCTCTTTACATCAAGGCCTGCAATCTTACCAGCATCCTTTGTCGCCTGTCTCTGTGCGTCATTAAAATATGCTGGAACTGTAATAACCGCTTCTGTTATCTTCTCACCAAGATAGCTTTCAGCATCTGTTTTTAACTTTTGAAGTACCATTGCTGATATCTCTTGGGGAGAATATCTTTTATCATCGATTTTTACACGAAAATCAGTTCCCATATGTCTTTTTATAGATGAAATGGTTTTATCTGAATTAGTAACTGCTTGACGCTTTGCAGGTTCACCTATCAAACGCTCTCCTGATTTTGTAAATGCCACAACTGATGGTGTGGTTCTTGCTCCTTCTGCATTTGCTATAATTACAGGTTTTCCACCTTCCATTACTGCAACACATGAATTTGTAGTACCTAAGTCAATACCTATTATTTTACCCATTTGAATTCCTCCTATATAATTTAAGTGATATTTTCATATATATAATTTAATAAATTAATTAACAACCTTTACCATACTGTGTCTTACCACTGTCTCGTGATACATATAACCCTTTTGAAACTCTTCAGATACTATATTCTCACCAAGCTCCTCGTCCTCACCATGCAAGACTGCATTATGATAATTTGGATCAAATTCATTACCTACAGCCTCTATAATCTTAACACCGATTTCATCCATGGTTGTCATCAGCTGCTTGTAAATCATATTGAACCCCTGAACTAGTGGACTATCCTTATCTTCTTCATTTACAGAACTAAGACCTCGTTCGAAATTATCAATTACAGGCAGCAGCTTTTCAATAATATTTTTCACGCCTAGGTCAAACATCTGAGACTTTTCCTTATCTGAGCGCTTTCTAAAATTATCAAACTCAGCCATATTCCGTATTAATTTGTCATTCAGCTCCTGAATTCTCTCCTCTTTAGCGGCAAGCTCCTTACTTTTAGCGCTTTTTAGAAATGATTTTCCTGGCTTTGATGGTGTCGCTTCCTCCGGTGACACCTGCTCATTACTTGAATTGTCGTTTTCTATTAATCCTTCTTCCTTCTGTCCCTTTAGCATTTCATTATCCTCTCTAAATATTGTCTGTTCATTTGCCTCATCATCTGCAGTAGATTCATCTATCTCTTCATCCATAAACTTCTCAGAATTCTTAGCCATCTCTTCTTTCTCCATGGCAGACCTTATCGCTTCGATAGTCTTATCCATTTCCTCCAATCCTCTTAACCACCTTTCATATCTATGTTTTATCCTTAAAAATGTCATCTAATTGTCCCATTAGATTCTGTAGGGTACCGACTACTCTTTCGTAATCCATCCTTTTTGGACCTATTATACCTACCTTACCATATACACCCTCTTCTATTTCATAAGTAGCTGTGACCACAGAGCAGTCCTTCATAGCCTCGATAGGAGTCTCATCACCGATATAGACCTGTATTCCCCTACTATCCTCACCATCCATTCGATCCTGTATAAGATCTGACAGCATTTTCTTTTCCTCAAATGTGTATAATAGCTCTGAAGCCTTCTCTATATTACTTAATTCTGGATATCTAAGAATATTGGTTGCTCCCGATGTATAAACCTTAAAATCATCATCCTCAGAAACCACCTGCACAATTGCATCCAAAATATCATTTACTATCTCTCTATATTCTCCAGCCTGCTCCTTCATCTGAGTGATAATAGGAAGATTTATTGATGATAAATCTAAGCCTTGAAGAAATGTATTAAGTACTATATTTAGCTTCAATAATGTTTCTTTATCTAAGGATGTAGTAACCTTAATGATTTTATTTTTTACAATATTCTTATCAAATACTATAACTGCCAGTAGTTGACCATCTTCAATCTCTGTCAGTTGAATAAATTTTACCTTCTTTTTATATTGTGGAGTAGTAACCATAGTGGTGTAATTCGTATTCACAGCCAGTAGCTTAGCCACCTGCTGCAAAAGGCTTTCCAATCTGTCTGCCTTTTCAATAAGAATTTCTCTCATGCTCTCAAGCTCTTGGTTCTTATCTAATAGTAATATATCAACATATAGACGATATCCCTTGTCAGTGGGAATTCGCCCTGCAGAGGTATGAGGCTGTATAATAAAACCCATCTCCTCTAGATCTGACATTTCATTTCGGATTGTTGCAGAGCTTAAATTAAGATCCGTATACTTTGATATAGTTCTGGATCCAACTGGTTCACCAGTCTCAAGATAATTTTGGATGATAGCCTGTAGTATTTTTAGTTTTCTATCATCAAGCTCGTGCACATTCTCACCTTCTCTACTATTATTTTTTTATATTTATTGTAGAATTAGCACTCACTCAGTTTGAGTGCTAACACTATTAATAAAATATCACTATATGATAAATTTGTCAAGGATATTTTTTGTACCGATTTCTGTACCGGGTACCGATTTCTGTACCGGGTACAGTTTTTTGTACCGGGTACAGTTTTTTGTACCCGGTACAGAATTAATCTAAAAGGAACTCTACTAAAACTCTATTGCTGACATCAATACCATAATCAGTCAATCTTATTAAATCATTTTCATTTGTAATTAATCCCTCTTTAGATAAGATGTTTAGCTGTTTATTATAGATATCATCTAAAGATATTCCAAATAGATTCATAAAGTTAGACTTGCTTACTCCCTCTGTTTTTCTAAGGCCTAGATACATGAATTCCTCTATCAATTGGTTTTTAGTTAAGCTAATGATATTATTTCTTATTCCATTAAAATCAGATAAAATTTCATTTTTAGCAGTTTTATTATGTGTTGTTGACATAATGTTTTTATGTTCATCATTTATTAAAGTAAGATACTTATCTAGAGAGTCTGTATTGTTAAATCTAGTATTTTCTATAAGCGAGGAT
>CAZODB010000134.1:0-2916 GCA_964578425.1 uncultured Herbinix sp. | reverse complement strand
ATACTTATCTAGAGAGTCTGTATTGTTAAATCTAGTATTTTCTATAAGCGAGGATGAGCCAAGACCAAGTCCCAGATAAGATACACCCTCCCAGTATGCCATATTATGTCTGCATTCAAAGCCTTCCTTAGCATAATTAGAGATTTCATACCTCTTGTATCCATATGACAAAAGTATTTCCTTAGTCCTGCTATAAATCAATCGATCAGTTTCTTCAGATGGAAGCTTATTTCTCTCTCTTCCTTCGGGTCCATAGGCCTTATAAAATGGTGTTCCTTCTTCAATTATTAGACTATAAGCAGATATATGTTCGGGCTTTAGTTCTGCAATTCTAACAAGAGTTTCCTCCCATGACTTGACGCTTTGACCGGGCAAGGCCGACATAAGGTCAATATTGATATTATTAAATCCCACTTCTCTTGCAAGCATATAGTTTTCTATGAATTGTGAGTATGAGTGTATTCTTCCAAGCAGTCTAAGCTCATGGTCATGGGTTGACTGAAGGCCAAAGCTTAGCCGATTTATACCCGCGCTTTTATAATCTATAAGCTTATTTTTATGAGAGGATATTGGCTTTATCTTACCCAGATTCAATGCTTTATTATCCGAAGATACATCTACTTTCCCTGAGCTTGAGCTTATTTCTATTGTTCCTGGGTTTACCTCTATGGTTATCTCAGGTACAACTTCTGTGGTAAACTCAAACACACTTTGAAGCTCTTTAAGGGTAGCCACAATATAAGCAGAATCCACACAGGAGGGTGTTCCGCCCCCAATAAAAACAGAGGATACAGTATAATTGCCTACCCTATCCTTATAGCTTCTGATTTCCTTATATAATGCTTCAAAATAAGACCCTATACCTTTTTCATCAGATGGACTAGACAAAAAATCGCAATAGCTACATTTTTTCACACAAAAAGGAACATGGACATATAGTCTCAAATCCTCTTTCCATGCTCCTTTATCATTTAAATTATTACCTGTCATTTGTTTGGCTCCTTAAGAGGGCATACCCTTAATAAGGGTTCTCCTAATCATCATCCAGCTTTAGGACGCTCATGAAGGCTTTTTGAGGCACTTCCACATTTCCTATCTGCCTCATTCTCTTCTTACCTTCCTTCTGCTTTTCCAGAAGCTTTTTCTTTCTGCTTATATCGCCGCCATAGCACTTTGCAAGAACGTCCTTGCGAACTGCCCTGACAGTCTCTCGTGCAATAACTTTACTTCCAATCGCTGCTTGAATAGGTATTTCAAAAAGATGACGAGGAATTTCATCCTTCAGCTTCTCACATATTTTTCTGCCTCTTTCATATGCACCTTCAGCATGAACAATAAATGAAAGAGCATCCACCTCATCGCGGTTTATTAAGATATCAAGCTTTACAAGCTCGGACTGTACATATCCCTTTAGCTCATAATCAAAAGAAGCATAGCCCTTAGATCTTGACTTTAAAGCATCAAAGAAATCATAAATAATTTCATTTAGAGGTAGCTCGTATTTTAATAAGGCCCTCTTCTCCTCTATATACTCCATCCCAAGATATATACCTCTTCTCTCCTGGCATAGAGTCATAATTTGACCTACAAACTCTGTTGTCACCATAATCTCAGCAGATACAAAGGGCTCCTCCATATAATCTATTATAGAGGGATCGGGCATATTGGTGGGATTGGTTATCTCTATGACTTGTCCATCGGTTTTATAAATCTTATATATTACGCTAGGTGCTGTGGTAACAATGTCAAGATTATATTCTCTCTCAAGTCGTTCCTGAATTATCTCAAGATGCAAAAGTCCTAAGAACCCACATCTAAATCCAAAGCCCAATGCTACTGATGTTTCTGGTTCGAATTGCAAGGATGCATCATTAAGCTGAAGCTTTTCTAGGGCATCTCTAAGATCAGGATATTTAGCTCCATCAGCAGGATACATACCACAATATACCATGGGTAATACCTTCTTATAACCGGGCAAAGGATTTTCACAAGGATTTTTTGCATCGGTTACTGTATCTCCCACTCTGGTATCCTTAACATTTTTTAAGCTGGCGGTTATGTAGCCAACCATACCAGCTGATAATTCTTCAGTAGGAATAAATCTACCAGGGCCGAATGTTCCTAACTCTACAACCTCTGCTATTGCACCTGTTGCCATCATTTTGATTTCTGTACCCTTCTTTACGGTGCCATCCATAATTCTGCAGAAAATAATTACTCCCTTATAGGGATCATAAATGGAGTCAAAAATCAATGCTTGTAAAGGACTATCGGCCTTCCCCTCCGGCGAGGGAATCTTGGTAACTATTTGCTCTAGAACCTCCTCAATGTTTAAGCCCTGCTTGGCTGACACCAAGGGAGCATCATGGGCCTCTAGACCGATAACATCCTCTATTTCAGCTATAACTCGCTCAGGCTCTGCACTAGGTAGGTCAATTTTATTAATAACTGGCATTACTTCTAGATTATGATCTAGCGCCATATATACATTGGCCAGCGTCTGTGCTTCTATTCCCTGTGCCGCATCTACAACAAGTATAGCCCCTTCACATGCAGCTAGGCTTCTGGATACCTCATAATTAAAGTCTACATGCCCAGGGGTATCTATTAGGTTGAATATATACTCCTCACCTGATTTCGACTTATATACCGTTCTTACGGTCTGCGCCTTAATAGTGATGCCTCTTTCTCTTTCTAAATCCATATTATCAAGGACCTGGGACTGCATTTCTCTGCTGGTAAGTAGTCCAGTCTTCTCGATTATTCTATCTGCCAAGGTTGATTTACCGTGATCGATATGTGCAATGATACAAAAGTTTCTAATTTTACTCTGGTCTATACTCATGTTAATCCTCCTGTTAATATTATTTTTGCTTCGTTACTTATAACGGAGGATTTATCCTCACTGTGTATGTT
>CAZODB010000133.1:3621-5962 GCA_964578425.1 uncultured Herbinix sp. | reverse complement strand
TTTTTTCGGATTATGTATGTTTATAACTGAGTAAATTATATTAATTAGGGAGGATTATCGTAATGAATTATCAAAGATATAAAAAGAATCCGGTGACCCCACTTCCGGATAGGCAGTGGCCAAATAAAGAGATTGAAAAAGCACCCATTTGGTGTAGCGTGGACTTAAGAGATGGAAATCAAGCATTAATAGAGCCAATGGCTGTGGAAGAAAAGGTAGAGTTTTTTAAACTATTGGTTGATTTGGGATTTAAGGAAATTGAAGTTGGATTTCCTTCTGCCTCACAGATAGAATACGATTTTTTAAGGCAGCTTGTTGACCGAAAGCTTATTCCTGATGATGTAACAGTTCAGGTGTTGGTACAGTGTAGGGAGCATCTGCTGAAAAGAACCTTTGAAGCACTAGAGGGCTTGCCACGTGCAATAGTTCATATCTATAATTCCGTATCGGTATTACAACGAGACGTAGTATTTAATATGAGTAAGGAGCAAATTAAAAACATTGCTATAGAAGGTACCAAGATGGTTAAGGAATATGCAAAATGCTTTTCAGGCGAAATCATTCTGGAATATTCACCTGAGAGCTTTACAGGTGCCGAGGTGGATTATGCTTTGGACGTATGCTCTGCAGTAATCGATATCTGGGAACCGACTCCAGAGAACAAGATAATTATTAATCTTCCATCTACTGTTGAGATGAACACTCCAAACGTATATGCCGATCAGATAGAATGGATGAACAGAAGATTTAAGAATAGGGATAGTATAATCTTGAGTGTACATCCTCATAACGACAGAGGTACAGGCATAGCTGCCACTGAACTGGCAATACTTGCCGGAGCAGACAGAGTCGAGGGAACCTTGTTTGGCAATGGGGAGAGAACCGGTAATGTAGATGTTTTGACTGTTGCATATAATTTGTTTTCTCAAGGTATAGATCCTATACTTAACATATCAAATATAAACGAAGTTATTGAAATATATGAGCGTTTAACAAAGATGACGGTTCATGAAAGACATCCTTATGCTGGCAAGCTGGTATTTACAGCCTTTTCAGGCTCACATCAGGATGCGATTAACAAGGGAATGCATGCAATGAAAGAAAGGAATAGCCAGAACTGGGCGGTTCCTTATCTTCCTATAGATCCCTCAGATATAGGCAGAAACTACGAGCCGGTTGTAAGAATTAACAGTCAATCTGGTAAGGGTGGCGTGGCCTTTATAATGGAGACATATTTTGGATTCAAGCTGCCTAAGGGTATGCATAAGGAATTCGCAGACGTGATCCAATTGCTGTCCGAAAAGCAGGGTGAAGTAACACCTGATCAGATTATGGAAGAATTTAAGAAGTGCTATATCGATAGAAAAGAGCCCTTGCATTTCAGAAGGTGTAGGTTCGAGGATTTAATGGATACAGAGGACGGATGCACTCATACAGTGTTACATTACACTGATCATGGTGAAGAGAAATCCTTTGAGGCTACAGGAAACGGTCCTATCGATGCCGTTCTGAAAGGCTTACAGGAGGAGTTGGGTGTCCATATTAAGGTACTTGACTATACAGAGCATGCTCTTGGTGGCGGTGCAGGTGCTCAGGCCGCAGCATATATTCATATGCTAGATATGACCACAAGCAAGACGACCTTTGGCGTTGGGGTAAGCTCCAATATCACCAGAGCGTCCATCAGAGCCATATTTAGTGCTATGAACCGCTTGACTTTAGGATAACAATCTAGATAAAAACAAATATTAGAAGCATATTTCCGGATTTGGGGGTATGCTTCTTTTTTAGTGATTAATCTATAGAATCAAGGAGAAAATAAAAACAAGGATATAGTAGATAGCACCAAATCCTATGAGCTTTGGAGTGAATCAGGTATCCTTGACGCATAATAAAGCTTAGTGTTATAATTGCTATCCCAGTAAGATTGGAGGCTTGATGATGAAGGTTAGCATAATAATTCCATTTCATAGGGGAGAGGATTACTTAAGAGATTGTCTTGATAGCTTAAGGACACAGACTTATCGTAACATAGAGGTTATTGTTATAAATGACCATGCGCCTGACAAAGATTTGACCTGTATTTCCGAATATGAGAGCGGTATGAACTTAATATTATACCATCTAGATGATAAAACTGGTGTTGCGGCAGCCAGAAATCTTGGGCTGGACAAGGCAAGTGGAGATTATATATACTTTCTTGACAGTGATGACTATCTATATGAGGATGCCATTGAACTGCTAGTATCAGGAGCGCAGGAGAGGGACGATGACATCACATATGGCAAGAAGAAGCCTACCTGGTTTCAAAGGAGTATGTATCAATTAAGAAAACAGGAGA
>CAZODB010000133.1:0-3521 GCA_964578425.1 uncultured Herbinix sp. | reverse complement strand
AGGCACAAGAACAGAAGGCACAAGAACAAGAAGAAGATAATGATGAAAATGACCTTGAGGCACCTGGATTAATGATGGAGGATGACCAGGAGGAAGGGTCACAGGATAATACCGAGGATTCGGATGATACATCTGATGATAAAGATAGCTCGGATGAAGGTAAAGATACAAAACAGGACATAAAAGACAGAAAAAGTCATCTGGCAGATGATGAAGATTATGTTAGTGATGATGAATTGACTCAGGAGGAGCTTTTACTTCGCAGAGAGGCCAGAACAAGAATGGCATATCGTATTCTGGTGAGTAAAAGAAGGGGTATAAGGAATATTTCTGTTCTTAATATTCTTTTTAAACGAAGTCTAATTGAAGAGAACGTACTACGTTTTCCTGAAAACCTCCTATATTTTTCTGATGTACCATTTCTTATGGAAGCACTATCAAAAACTAATAAATATAAGAAAAGGTTTGGGGCTATATATGTAAAGAGAAAACATAATGATGCAATTAATTTTCCTGCTCTATCTCAAATAAGAGATCCTAACCGGTTTAATGAGTATATTGAGGCTTATTATGAGACTATTAAGCGAATACAGAGATCATCGGATTTAAAAAATAGATTTGATAAAAAGTATGTCAGTTATTATGCGAGAGTGTATGCTCCAAGGCTAAAAAGAAGTACAAATGATATATGGCGAGAAGAGAATTTTCTAATAATGTCTAAGCTTTTTAAGGAATTAGAAAGGGATGTTATAAGAGGACTTAGGAGTTATAGAAAGCGTCTTATTAAAGCCCTTATCGGACAGGATGTGAAGAAATCAATTCGTATAGTTAAGCTCCACTTAGGCTATAAGAAACTAAAGAAAATCATACGAAATAAAAAGGCCTTTCATAAATTCGTATATATTCATATCTTCCTAAAAAGACCTATTAAAAAGAAGTGGATTATATTTGAGAGTTTTTTTGGTAAGAGCTACTCGGATAACCCTAAATATATATATGAGTTTATTTCTGCTAATTACCCTGGCAAATACAAATGCATCTGGATTGTGAATAAAAGGAAAACAAATATTCCGTTCAGACATAAGAAAGTAAAACGCTTTAGCTTGAGGTATTATTACTATCTTGCACGATGCGGATATATTGTTTTTAACAGCAGGCAACCTGTACGGACAGTGAAGAGAGATGGAACTGTGTTCTTGCAGACATGGCATGGAACCCCTTTGAAAAAGCTGGTGTTTGATATAGATGATATTAGCTCCGCAACACCTAAATATAAGCAACAGGTATATAAGCAGTCCAGAGCCTGGGATTATTTGATAGCAGCCAATGATTTTAGTAGTGAGACCTTTAAGCGATGTTTTTTATTCGACAAAACGATTCTTAAGACCGGATATCCCAGAAACGATATTCTTCATTCTCCTGACCGTGAACAAATAGCCGCCATTATAAGGAATCGCCTTGGTATACCGAAGGAAAAAAAGACGATTCTCTATGCCCCTACCTGGAGGGATGACGAATTTTATGCTAAGGGTCAGTACAAATTTGAACTTCAGTTGAATCTAGACCTATTGAGAAAAGAGCTTAGTGATGATTATGTCATACTTATTAGGATGCATTATTTTATAGCAGATTCACTTGATCTTAGTGCTATGTTTGGCTTTGCCTATAATGTAAGTAAATACAATGATATTTCCGAGCTTTATTTAGTATCTGATATATTGATTACAGACTATTCATCGGTATTCTTTGATTTTGCTAACTTAATGAGACCTATGCTCTTCTTTACTTATGATTTGGAGAGATACAGGGATGTTTTAAGAGGTTTTTATATTGATATCGAGAAGGAGGTTCCCGGTCCTTTGGTATATACATCGGAGGAGCTAATAGATGCTATAAAGGGAATAGGTTCTATTGAGAAGAAGTACAGAGATAGGTATAAGGAATTTTATAACAGGTTTTGTGGCTGGGAAGATGGACAGGCATCAAAAAAAGTGGTAGAATCGGTATTTAGAAATATAAATGAATAAGCAGTTAATCAAGATAATCATCTTATTCTATATAATACGCTTTTGTGTTATAATTAATAGAAATGATAAGATTGGATAAGGGCAACGCCAACAAGAAGTCGAAGACTTCGAGTCCAATCTGCTTATTCCAGATTATAAGAAGACGGAGAAGAGCCTTGGAGAGAGTATTTAATAATTTTAAAAAGTATAGGTATCTTTTATTTGAGCTAACTAAGAAGAACATTAAGTTAAAATATAGGCGTTCCTATCTTGGTATACTGTGGACGCTTTTGGAGCCGATTCTTACGACCTTTGTACTGACAGCGGTTTTTACTAGAGTTCTTAAAAATAGGGAGGCCACATTTCCGGTATATATCTTGACCGGTAGACTTTTGTATTCATTTTTTGCGCAATCGACAAAGCAGGCTATGAAATCTATCCGAAGTAACAGTGGTATGATTAAGAAGGTATATGTACCAAAGTATATATATCCCTTATCAAATATTTTATCAAACTATATTATTTTTCTTATATCAATGCTTGTACTTTTCGGTTCAATGATTGTATTTAAGGTATACCCGACTATATATATGTTTAATGCTATAATACCCTTATTTTTGCTTTTGATACTAAGTCTTGGAGTGGGGTTAATACTGGCAACCTTGGCAGTCTTCTTTAGAGATATGGAGTATCTGTGGAGTGTAATATTAATGCTGATTATGTATACATCAGCCATATTTTACTCTCTTGGGGATAAAGATATAGGATGGATATTTAATCTTAATCCTATTTATCATATAATAGTTAATTTTAGGAACTGTGTTTTTGGACGTCCTCTTGATATGAATGCATTATTAATCACTCTGGGTTATAGTGTTCTATCACTTATAATTGGAATGTTTTTATTCTATAAGAAGCAGGACAAATTCATACTGAATATTTAATATAATTTAGAGAAATGCTTATTTATAGTAGCATCGAATATGGAGGATACTGTGGGTAAAGAAGTATTAAAGGTTGATGATGTTGGTATGAGATTCAACCTTATGGAAAAGAAAGTAGACAATTTGAAAGAATATTTCATTAAATTTTTAAAGAATGAAATAAGATATCAAGAATTCTGGGCCTTAAGGAATATATCCTTTAGAGTAAATCAGGGGGATCGCCTAGGAATCCTTGGTCTCAATGGTGCGGGGAAAAGCACACTTCTTAAGATAATAGCAGGAGTATTAAAGGCCTCTGAGGGTGAGCTGGCCATAAAGGGTAAGATTGTACCTCTCTTGGAGTTGGGTGCAGGATTTGATGCTCAGTATACCGGTGTTGAAAACATATATCTGTATGGAGCTGTTCTTGGTTACCCCAAGGAGTTCATCAATGAGAAGTTTAATGAAATTGTAGAGTTTTCCGAGCTTAGTGATTTTATAAATGTACCTGTTAAGAATTATTCGTCCGGCATGAAAGCAAGGCTGGGTTTTTCCATTGCAACCATAATGGATCCCGAGATTCTCATTCTTG
>CAZODB010000132.1:1868-6015 GCA_964578425.1 uncultured Herbinix sp. | reverse complement strand
CACATACATTTGAGCAAAAATATGTCTTAATACCAAGTGTTTCTATATCCTTTGCGGATTTTACTCTACTCTCATTCGAATAATTAAAGCTCCTTGTATAGCCTTCTATGATATCCGCCTTGGAATTCGGCATCTGCCTAGCATATGTGGCTGATACCAGCGAATCCTGATAGGGCCGGATAAGCTCCTCTATAAGAAATTCATCCAATGGAACAGCATCCTGTGTCATATACATCAGTATATCTGCATTTGACAATGTGGCTCCGAATTTACGGGTACCCCCGTGATCATAATTGGCTTTGTCTACATAAAAGACCTGTATATCAATACTATAATCATCCGGTATTCTGAATTCTTCTTTTCTATTCATATCAGTGACAGTCTGAAGAATCAATATATTCTTAGGCCTAATAGTCTGTTTTTCAATTCTTTTAAGAAGCTTATTCAGCTTATTATCAGGACGATATACAGGAATAATAAGATCAACATGAAGATTCCTTAATTGGTCTAATGTCATTGAACTAACTCCTCTCACAAACTACTTTCTCATTAGGTAATGTGCAAAACTTATGAAAACCCTTGTTTCTTGTGCTCTTTAACAAGAACCACAAGCAGGTACTCTGAGACCGTCAGTACTTAGGTGCCGTACTTTGGCACCTTATGTACCGTTACGAGGCGAAGGTAGCGAAGACAGCGACAGCCTGCCTGCGATGGTTTGTTAAAGAGCACAAGATCTTCCTTATTCTATAACATTTTATCATTATTAATAATCTTTCTTACGATTTCCACAGCAGACCCTGCATCTGCTGCATATCCATCTGCTGAGATTTCATTTGCATAGCGCTCGGTTATAACAGCACCGCCTATTATGACCTTAGTGTGAAGTCCAGCCTCCTTAACCTTATCTACAACATTCTTCATCTCAACCATAGTAGTGGTCATTAGGGCGGACAAGGCTATTATTTCAGCCGATTCAGCTTTTGCTGTCCTAATTATAAGATCGGTTGCTACATCCTTTCCAAGATCAATCACACGATATCCATAATTTTTTAGCATTAGGGCTACTAAATTCTTTCCTATATCATGAATATCCCCCGAGACTGTAGCAATTATAACGGTGCCTTGACTCTCTGTCTTACTTTTATTATCAGCAAGCATAGGCTCAAGATAATCAATTGCAAGCTTCATGGTCTCAGCTCCTGATATCAGTTGTGGGAGAAAATACCTTTGACTATCGAACAGCCTTCCTACTTCATTAATTGCAGGAATCAACATTGTATCTATGATTTCACTGGGTAAAATGCTAGCAGCCAGCTCTTCCTTAACAAGTCTAAGAATATCCTTCCTATTACCTTTTAATACAGCCTCAAATATAGCATGCTCTTCAGATTTACCCTTAGCCGCGGCTTTCTCTTGTGATTCTATTTCTACAACATTCTCTATATATCTCTCTGCTGCTCCTTCCTTTCCAAGTAACAAATCCGAAGCTAGTGCAGTATTCATAAGAAGCTCCTGGGAAGGGTTTGCTATAGCCATAGTAAGGCCCGCTTGTATGGCAAATCCTAAAAATGCGCTATTGATATACTGCCTAGCAGGAAGTCCGAAGGATATATTAGATAATCCGATTATAGTTCCAAGTCCCAGCTCATCTTTACAATATTTGATTGTCTCAATAGTCTCTATGGCAGCCCTTGCATTAGCCCCTACCGTTGTAACCAGTCCATCAACTATTATATCCTCTTTTGTGAGACCAATTTCAGCTGCCCTATTTATTATTTCATGAATTATCTTTATTTTTTCTACAGAGTCCTTAGGTAAACCTGAATCCGACAAGGGTAGAAGAATGAACATTGCCCCATATTTTTTTGCTAAAGGAAGGAGTCTATCTATCTTATCCTTCTCTAGAGATATGGAATTTATCATGGCACGGCCAGGATATATTCTTAAAGCCGCTTCCATAACATCTGGATTACTTGTATCTATTACAAGAGGTACATCGGTGGTGCGCATAGTCTCCTCCAATGCCCTTAGCATTGCTTCCTTCTCATCAACGCCGCTCATTCCCAGGTTTATATCAAGAAAGTCCGCACCATCTTCTATTTGCTCTCTCGCCATAATAGATAAAGGTGTGAAGTTTCCTTCTCTAAGATTTGCTTGTAATGCCTTCTTACCAGTAGGATTAATCCGCTCACCAACTACCATAAAACCTCCATCTATACTGATCGGTCTTGTAGTTCTTTCGGTGGTAAGGGCTCTGTAATGGCTACTGTTAAGCTTAGGTACATCCATACCCTTAACCGCTTCCGACAATAACCTTATATGCTCAGGTGTGGTTCCACAGCAGCCTCCTACTATAGCTGCCCCCCTAGATACAAGCTTTGTCATCTCCTCTGCAAATTCCTCTGCGCCCATTGGAAATACAGTTTGACCATCCTCCAGATATGGAATCCCAGCATTTGGCTTAGCTAATATCGGCACATGTGCCACCTTCTTCATCTGACTGATAATATCATACATCTTGTCTGGCCCTGTGGAACAGTTTACCCCCACCGCATCTGCACCCATTGCCTGTAATACTGTGATTGCAGTTGTCGGATCTGTTCCGTAAAGTGTACGATTATTTGCCTGATAGGTTAAGGAAACCATAACAGGAAGATCGCATAGCTCATGAACCGCCAATAGTGCAGCTCTGCATTCCTGTAAGCTCATCATGGTTTCTATTACAAATAGATCTACCCCTTCAGCCAGTATGTATTCCATCTGCTCTTTATATATATTTACTAGCTCCTCAAAGGACATATTGCCATTTGGGGCTATCATTTTCCCTGTCATCGTAATATCAGCCGCTATATATATGTTACGATTACTATTATTTTGCTCTCTATATAATTCTATAGCCCTCTTACTCATCCTTACTAACTGTCTATTATAATCGGATATATTATCCTCCAGACCGTATTCACTTAGCTTAATTCTGTTGGCTGTAAATGTTGGAGTATATAGAATATCTGTTCCAGCTTCCAAATACTCCTTTTTTAGGTTTATAACAATGTCCTCATTGTTTGTCATCCACTGCTCAGGACAAGCACCTATCGTCATTCCTCTCTTTTGAAGATTACTTCCACTGGCACCATCCAACATGACTATTTTAGATTCTATAAATTCTCTAAATTCATTTTTCCTCATGTTTTATCCCCTCCAGCTTGTACTTTGAAATCACATATAGTCTATTCAAATAAAACACAGTGGCTCCAATTAGGACTACAGAATAAGCATAATATAATATCCCTCTGCTGAAGAAGAATTGAATACCAGTAAGAATCCCCTTGCTTATCATAGCCAAAATCCATCCAAAAAGAAGCTCATTGACATTCCATTTGGTCTGCATGCTTTGAAGAATATTAACAATGCCTCTGATAATAAATAATTCTGTAGTAATTTCGACTATAACCATAAGAAAATGATATCCCGCTGCCTTTAAGTATAATTCACGAAGTGTGAAATTATATGGAAGCCTTATTATAGTAATATATAAAAAGATTGCTATCGGGATAAGTAGCATTCCAATCATGAAGCTTCTGTCATGCTTAACTAATAATAAGGATCCTAAAAAGAGAAAAACGTAACCTATGATATCAGGTATAATATCAATCATCGGACCTGTTCCTATTATGTTCATAATAATATTCTCTTGAAGCATTACTCCTAAACCATCTATAGTCTCCATAGGTGAATAAACATCTCCCATGGGAATCTGTATATCTATTGCTAAGAATAAAATACCAATTGCTATTAATATAAATCCTTTCTTCATTACATACCTCCCTAAGTTATTCTGACTAATATTGAATATGACAATTATAGCTTATTACAAAAGCTATAACAAGCAGAAAATGGATATGTAATTACAGATTTATATGGAATAAAGCCTTAGTAATGAACAAATACTGATTATATACAGAAAATGAAAGGGGGCTTAATTTATGATGAATGTAAACGGCCGTATAGATATGGGTAGTCAATATAGTTCTGGACTTGTATATACTGGTCTCTCCGATTCCTACTCGGTAAGAAATCAAGCATTCGAACAATGTCTTGATGGGCTAGATGATGAAACCGTAAAGGAAGTACGAAAGCATATGGATGA
>CAZODB010000132.1:0-1768 GCA_964578425.1 uncultured Herbinix sp. | reverse complement strand
TGTTTTCCTCCATTAAGTCATCCTTATAGAATAATATCCTATCTCTTCCCTCTCTCTTCGAGGCATACATGGCAATATCGGCATTCTTTAGCAACTCCGATGTGTTATTGCCATGTTCAGGATATATAACTATACCAACACTAATTGAAATATAAAACAATCTATTATCATATGACCATATCCTGTTAGTATGCTCTAATAGATGTTCAACCTTCTTCATAATATCATCTTTGGATTCATACTGATACAATATAGCAAATTCATCTCCACCTAGTCTAGCAATAAAAGCGCTTTCCTCCACATGCTCAAGTAATGCATCTGCGAAATATATCAAGAACACATCACCCGCTTGATGACCAATGGAATCATTAATATTCTTAAAATTGTCTATATCCATATAAGCAATAACAAAATTAGAATCCCCATCAGCTATATGCCTTTCAATCTCCTGTTCGAACATAAATCTATTAGGTAGCTTTGTTAAAGAATCAAAGTAAGCCATATATTTTATTTTCTCTTCGTATTTTTTGCGCTCCTCTATATCAGTTCCGATAGAAACATATATGTTCCCTCCCTCATCGGACTGTGAAATAAGCACCTTGCTACTCCATAAAATATCAATTCTTCTGCCATCCTTGGTGATTATAGCTCCATCATAATTAATTGCTGTTTCATCTATGTTCTTAATCTTAGTATATAGATTCGTAACCATGTCAAGTCTATCATCAGGAACAAGTACTACCCAGCCAGGCCCTTTAATTAGCTCCTCCTGTCTATATCCAGAAATGTTTTCGCCAAAGGGATTAATTGATAGAATTTGTCCCATATCGTTCCATGTAATAATAATAGAAGGAGCTTCTGTAATAATGTTCTCATTCAAGGTCTTCTGATAGGTTAGTTCGGCCTCTAATGCTACTAGTTCTTTATTTGTCATCTTCAGCTCATGATAGGCTTTTTCACTTTTTTGATATTCTATATGCCATAGCTTCATACGACGTCTTAACAACTCATAAACCAATAAGGTGGTTATAAAGATGTAAAACACACCTTTAAGCGTCTGAATACTCTTATATTCTTCCATATTTGGTAGCACAAACTCAAGAATTGAATCGGATAACAGAATCCATAAGCTACCAAAAACAGCATATATAATCGAAATCTTATATGCATCATAAAGATAGGGTATATTCTTCTCACTAATTTTTTTATTTATCATATGTACCTTGTCCTTTAATATAACTCTACAATATATAATGTACTTCCTTGTACATTCCAGTCGGTGTTATTATCAGCTGTTAGAGATTAGGAAAGTGCAAGTGTAATATATACTATTATAGAGTAAATGCTAATATATGTCAATTAGTTTTATCATTAGACAAGAAATGACCTCTTTCTTACCATCTTACCTGCCAACGCTCCTCATATTCACCTTTTACACTTTCCTTAGATTCTGTGTTTTTTATATGGACTTCCTTTTCCTTTAATTGCATCTCGCTTAGCATCTGGCTAAATAATTTATCATCCAAAGGTAAACTAACCCAAGTGTCCAACCAATCAGACATATATGCAGCATTACTTATAGTCAAACCATATATTCCCTCACTACCGGGTGCCAATAACTCTTCTCCATACATAATAGCATTAGTAAAGTTCTGCAATATCCCAAGATGTCCTGTCTCAGGCCCCTCTTGTAAGATTTCCTCATATTCTACCTCAAGATTCGGTAAACTTTCATTTGTACTGTAACAAATCTCTCTTTCATCTGTAT
>CAZODB010000131.1:0-6055 GCA_964578425.1 uncultured Herbinix sp. | reverse complement strand
GAGCACTTGACTTTTAATCAAGCTGTCCGGGGTTCGAGTCCCCGATGTCTCATAATAACGGCCTTTTTATAGGTCGTTTTTTTATATAATAGGAAGTGCGTCCTATTATATAAAAAACGCTCCGCTAGGGATGCGCACTCACGCGCTTTGTATATTGCCAGCAAAGCTGGCCGCGTTAGGCAAAGCTTGCTACGCAAGCTTAAAGAGTTTCGCAAGCGAAACTCTTTCTTGTAATAGTAAATACTGGCCTTATTAATTGACATACGTATATAAGGGGGTTACTATTATTAATGTGTTGATAAAGCAAGGAATTTTTGAGCTTAATGTGGATACATTCTATCAAAGGAGAGAAAATGCTACAGGAAAAAATAAAGTTACTGAAGCAGTGGATATCTGAGAGTGATAATATTGTATTTTTTGGAGGAGCAGGTGTGTCTACCGAAAGTGGAATACCTGATTTTCGTAGTGTTGATGGTCTATACCATTTAAATTATGATTTCCCTCCAGAAACTATATTGAGTCATAGTTTCTTTCTTAAAAACCTAGAGACATTTTATAAGTTTTATAGGGACAAGATGCTTTATGAGGACATAAAGCCAAATATCACCCATCTTATGCTGGCAGAGCTGGAAGGTATGGGGAAGCTTAAGGCTGTAGTTACTCAGAATATTGATGGTCTTCATCAGGATGCAGGAAGCAAAAATGTTATAGAGCTTCATGGATCGGTACGTCGTAACTATTGTATGAAATGTAATTATTTTTACACAATAGACAGGATAAGGAATACAGAGTTACTTCCTATATGTGACTGTGGTGGTATCATAAAGCCAGATGTAGTTCTATATGAGGAAGGATTGGATGATGCAACGATATCTAGAGCCATACATGCGATTACTAAGGCGGATGTATTAATTATAGGAGGTACATCCCTCAGTGTATATCCAGCAGCCGGACTAATTAGGTATTACAAAGGAAATAAAATGGCTTTAGTTAATAAATCCATGACACCCTATGATAAGGAAGCAGATTTGCTTATACAAGCAGGACTTGGTGAAGTATTTAATAAGCTTTAAGGGAAAGAATATAATCAAAATATAGGAAGGAAAACATCATGAATACAAGAAAAAATACTAATGTATACCGGCTGACAATAGGGGGACTTCTTCTTGCCATTGGAATTATTATTCCGAGAATGTTTCATATGTTTGGAACTGCTGAGATAGGCAAGGTACTTTTGCCTATGCACCTAAGTGTGTTTATAGCAGGTATTTATCTTGGGGCTCCGTATGGAGCGATAATTGGATTTATTACCCCATTGATAAATTCTATATTTGGAATGCCTATGTTTCCGCATAATTTGATTATGGCTTTTGAACTGGCAGCCTATGGATTTTTTGCAGGCTTAACTATTTATCTTTTACAGAAGAGCAATATCAAAGGGATGCGAAGAACCCTAAGGATATATATAAGCTTGGGTGTTTCAATGATATTGGGAAGAATAGTTAACGCTATTACCCTATTTGTTATTGCAAGAATTTTCGCTATAAGTGTCCCGGCACCAATAACAGTACTTACCTCAACCTTAACAGCTATACCGGGTATCCTTATACAATTAGTTTTAGTGCCAGGTATAATATTAGCACTTTATGCATCGCAGGAAAAGTATATTAGATAGTTTTACTTAGTAAGTAGCCCTGTAAGTAATTACGATATTTTAATAGAATATTATAAAACGGCGTATCATTTGATAGTTGCCTTGAACCCCTTTTTATAGTATATTTACTAATATATGCGTTATAGTATTAACAATAGTTTTATTAAGAACATTTAGTTTAAAGGAGGAAATATAATGAACAACATAGACACAATGTCAGTAAATGCTATCAGAGTTTTATCTGCAGACGGTGTTCAAAAAGCCAATTCGGGACATCCGGGGCTTCCCCTTGGAGCCGCAGCGATGACCTATGAATTATGGGCAAAGCACATGAATCATAATCCGGCAAATCCAAAATGGGCTAACAGGGATAGGTTTGTATTATCCGGAGGTCATGGATCCATGCTCTTATATTCACTATTGCATTTATTTGGTTATGGACTTACATCAGAGGATTTATCTCAGTTTAGACAAGACGGTTCTTTAACACCGGGTCACCCTGAGTATGGTCATACTGTTGGTGTTGAGGCTACAACCGGACCACTTGGTGCAGGCATGGCGATGGCAGTAGGTATGGCGATGTCAGAAGCACATCTTGCAGCTAAATTTAATAAAGAGGGTTATCCTGTTGTAGATCACTACACATTTGCCCTTGGTGGCGACGGTTGTATGATGGAAGGAATTACTTCTGAGGCAATGTCACTTGCTGGAACCTTAGGATTAGGTAAATTAATTGTATTATATGATTCTAATAAAATATCCATAGAAGGCGACACTGATATTGCATTTACTGAGGATGTCGAGAAGAGATTCGAGGCATATGGTTTCCAGACCTTAGTAGTTGAGGATGGTAATAATCTTGAGGAAATCGGTGCAGCTATCGAGGCAGCTAAGGCGGACTTAAGTAGACCTACTATGATTACTGTCAAGACTCAGATAGGCTATGGTAGCCCGAAAGAGGGAATGGCAAGTGCTCATGGAGAGCCCTTAGGAGTAGATAATATCAAATTATTAAGAGAAAAGCTTGGATGGACCAGTGAAACTGCATTTGAGGTTCCTGAAGAAATATATGAGAATTATAATGCTATTGCAAAGAAAAACGCCCAGGTCGAGGACATATGGAATCAGCTGTTTGAAGACTATAGCAAGAAATTTCCTGAGATGAAGAAATTATGGGATCAGTATCATGATGCGAATGCGGCTAAGGATTTGATAAATAATGAAGAGTTCTGGGCATATGAGGACAAGGCTGATGCAACAAGAAATCTTTCTGGCCAGGTATTAAACAAAATAAAAAATTATCTTCCAAACCTAATTGGAGGAAGCGCGGACCTATCTCCTTCAACTAAGACCATAATGAATGATGAAGGATCTTTCTCAAAGGATAATTATGGAGGAAGAAATCTGCATTTCGGTGTTAGGGAGTTGGCTATGGCTGGAATTGGCAATGGTATGGCTCTTTACGGCGGATTAAAGCCTTATGTATCAACATTCTTTGTGTTCAGTGATTATCTAAAGCCTATGGCAAGATTAGCTGCACTTATGGAGGTTCCAGTAACCTATGTATTAACTCATGACAGTATCGGTGTTGGAGAAGATGGCCCGACCCATGAGCCTATAGAGCAGCTGGCAATGCTGCGTGCTATGCCAAACTTTACAGTATATCGCCCTGCAGATGCGACTGAATGTATCGCAGCTTGGTATTATGCAATCACATCTACCAATACACCTACGGCTCTTGTTCTATCTCGTCAGAACCTGCCACAGCTTAAGGGATCCTCAAAGGATGCGTTAAAGGGAGCATACGTTATTTCAGATTCTAAGAAGGATGTTCCGGATGCAATTATTATTGGAACCGGTTCAGAGGTACAGCTTGGAATAGGTGCACAGGAAGAGTTATTAAAGGAAGGTGTTGACGTAAGAGTAGTCAGTATGCCTTCTATGGACGTATTCGAAGAGCAATCTGATGAATATAAGGAAAGCGTTCTTCCTAAGAGTATAAGAGCTAGAGTAGCTGTAGAAGCATTAACTCATTTCGGATGGGATAAGTACGTTGGATTAGACGGAGCGATAGTCGCTATGAATAGCTTTGGTGCCTCTGCACCTGCCGATATACTCTTCGAGAAATTTGGATTTACAGTGGAGAATGTAGTGAAGGCTGTAAAGTCTACCCTAGCTGACTAGACATGTTAATAGGCTTCTGCAAAGCAGATCAAAAGTTCAACAAGTTGAAAGAGAGAACCGTAGCTAGTGAGCTTACCACGGCATCATAACTAAGAGCTCCCCAGCATCAAGATTGACTTTATAGGGAAGGCCTGGAGAAGGGAATGAAACCTTTATCTTGGCCTTCTTTTGTATTTCTAATGGAATTCTAATATAGAGGTGTTGAAATAAGTGATATCAAAATATACAATAGTCACATAGTAACTTGGCTTATTGAAAATGAAATGAGGGAGGGAAGAATATAATGGCCAGGATTTTAATTGTTGAAGATGAAGTAAAAATAGCAAGATTTTTAGAGCTGGAACTAAAGCATGAAGGATATGAGGTGCTTTTAGCCGGGGAGGGCAGGAATGGACTGGAGAAGGCTCTAAATGAGAAGATTGACCTAGTGATACTTGATATTATGCTTCCAGGGATAAATGGTATCGAGGTATGCCGTAGAATTCGCTTAGAATCACAAATTCCCATTATAATGCTTACCGCAAAGGATGATGTGTCCGATAAGGTGGCTGGATTAGATACCGGTGCCGATGATTATATGACTAAACCCTTTGCTATTGAAGAATTGCTTGCTAGAATTCGGGTTGCACTTAATAGAAAGAAAAGTGTTAAGGAGCCAAAGCTTGAGAATCTACAGATAGGTGATTTGAAGCTAAACCTGGCAAGCAGAGGAGCTTTTTATAAGGATGAAGAGCTTACTCTTACTAAAAAGGAGTATGGGCTTTTAGAATATATGATTCGTAATAAGAATATTGTACTTAGCAGAGAACAGCTCCTTAATCATGTATGGGATTATGAATATTTTGGTGACACAAATGTAGTTGATGTATATATTAGATATTTAAGGCAGAAGATTGACGAAAAATACGGAATACACCTGATTTCAACTGTTCGTGGTGTTGGTTATATTATTAAGGACTAAGAGATTATGGGATGACGGAGGGATAACATGAGCTGGGACAAATTCTTAGAGGCTATACGTAAAATATCAATTAAAGTCATTCTTCCAATCCGAGATAAAAGAGTAGAGTGGATGAGTAATCTTAGGCTGTCGATTTTGCTTCGGATATCTATGGGATATCTTAAGCTACTTTTAACTCACGGAGTTTTAATTATAATCGGAATTTTTCTTATTTATATGTATGCTGAGAAAGAAGATTTTAGCGATATGGCGGATGATATTGTTACCTCAATCAGCGAAGCGAATGAGAGTATATATATCAACCCTTATTATATGCAGGATCTTTCCATGTCTATAGAGTATAAGGATACCGGTAAAGAGCTTTATAACGATATAGCATATCGGCCGACTTCAGATAAGGCATTTTTTCATGGCATTCACTTTGACAGGAAAAGCGACAACCACATATTGGTAGTTAATGAGGACAGGGAATTCTCGGTAGGTGATGCTAATTATAGAGCCACATTTCAGTATGATTTAACTAAAAGCTATGAAAGATTTCTTTCTATGTCATGGAGGCTGATTATACTTTATATTGCGGTGGTAGTTGTAATCATACGAAAGGGAAGAAAAAGCGATGAAAAGCTATTTGAGCCGATTGGTATTATGTCAGCAACAGCCAATAGACTTACGGCCCATAATCTACATAGTGAAAGACTGAATGTAGCGGGAACACAAAATGAATTAAAGGATTTGGCCAATGTTATTAACGAAATGCTAGATAGATTAGAGACTTCCTATGAAAGCCAAAAGCAATTTGTATCAGATGCATCCCATGAGCTTCGCACACCTATTGCCGTAATACAAGGATATGCCAACATGCTAGATCGTTGGGGCTCTTCTAATGAAGAGGTACTAGACGAGTCTATAGAAGCCATACAAAATGAAGCCCGTGCCATGCAGGATCTAGTAGAAAAGCTTCTATTCCTGTCTAGACACGATAAGAAGACCTTAAAGCTTAATAAGAAAAGGTTTAATATGGGTCCTATGGTTGAGGACATGATTAAGGAGACAAAACTGCTTGCACCTGATCGTATAATAAATAGCCCTATCCTTGAGGATGTGACTTTATATGGAGATAGACAAGCTCTAAAGCAAGCAATTCGCATACTGATCGATAATGCTGTGAAATATTCTAAGGCTGGAGATGAAATAAACATATTATGCAAAGATCATAAGGGAGATTGTGTTATTACTATTCAAGATTCAGGGATAGG
>CAZODB010000130.1:0-6118 GCA_964578425.1 uncultured Herbinix sp. | reverse complement strand
GATACATATCTAGTAAGTGCAACTGATAATGCAAATATGGGTAGGGCAAAAGGAATTATCATAGGATCGAATGCAACCATGGCTCCCGCAGTGGCAGCGATACCCTTGCCTCCCTTAAATTTAAGCCATATAGGATAATTGTGTCCTATAACTACTCCCAGTCCAGTATAAAGGGATAGTAATCTGATATTTTCTATTTCAGGAAAAATCAAAAATCTAACCAAAGCAATTGCAATAATAGCCTTAAGCATATCACCCAGAAGAGTAAGGGCTCCTGCCATTGGCCCTAGTGTTCTAAGGGCATTAGTGGTTCCTGAGCTTTTACTTCCATACTGTCTAATATCAACCTTCTTTATCTTTCCAATAAAGAAGCCGGTAGAAAAACAACCAAATAAATAACCGAATAAAATGCAAAAGATAATAATAAAAACCATATATTAGCTCTCCTTCCGCTCTCTAGCAAAGAACTTTAAAGAAGTCCCGGCGAATCCGAAGGCTTCTCGGATTTTATTTTCAATATATCTGGTGTAGGAAAAATGCATTAGCTTCTTATCATTTATAAAAATAACAAAGGTTGGAGGCTTTATAGCCACCTGGGTAATGTAATATAGTTTTAAGTGCTTTCCCTTGTCAGATGGTGGCTGTTGCAGTGCTGTAGCCTCAGCCATGATTTCATTAAGAACACCTGTGGCAACCCTTAAGTTTTGATTCTGAATTACTACTTCTATAATATCAAACAGCCTACCCAGTCTTTGGCCTGTCTCAGCTGAAATAAATATTATTTCAGCGTATGGTATAAAGGATAGGGTATTCTTTATATCCTTAGTATATTCTTTAACTGAATTATTATTTTTTTCGACAAGATCCCATTTATTCACAGAGATAATAATACCCTTGCCTCTGTCATGGGCTATACCGGCGATTTTAGCATCCTGCTCCGTAATTCCTTCAGTGGCATCGATTACAAGTATGACCACATCAGCCCGCTCTACCGCGGCTACTGTTCGTATTATACTGAAGCGCTCCAGCTGCTCTTTTATCTTACTCTTTCTTCTAAGTCCAGCAGTATCTATAAGTACGTACTCTTTTTTATTTCTTCGAATAGGTGTATCTATGGCGTCCCTGGTGGTGCCAGGAATATCTGATACGATAACCCTATTCTCACCTACCAGCTTATTTACTATGGATGATTTACCTACATTTGGTTTACCAACAATGGCGATTCTAGGACGGTCATCATCTGTATCGGTACTTGATAGATTATCAAAATGCTTAACTAGCTCATCAAGCATATCACCAAAGCCCAGTTTTGAGGCAGCTGAAATGGGATGAGGTTCTCCAATTCCAAGGTTATAAAACTCATATACATCCGGCATAAGCTTGTCAAAATTGTCTACCTTATTCACTACTAACACAATGGGCTTGTTGCTACGTCTAAGCATATCTGCCACCTTAGAATCTGCATCGACAAGTCCTTGACGAACATCTACAAGAAATAAAATAACATCGGCTGTATCGATGGCTATTTCTGCTTGCTGTCTCATATATGTTAGCATTTCATCCTTGCTATCCGGTTCAATTCCTCCGGTATCTATCAATGTAAATTGTGTATTTAGCCATGTAACATCGGCATATATACGATCCCTGGTTACTCCTGGATAATCGTTAACAATGGATATCCGTTCACCTGCCAGAGCATTAAATAATGTGGATTTACCCACATTAGGTCTGCCGATAACTGCTACTATTGTTCTGCTCATAATTTCTCCTAATTCTAAGTATATATTTCATAATGGATTGTCTACTTTATAACGGCCAGTCTACTTCATAATAGTCAGTCTACTTCATAATGGCCAGTCTACTTCACAATGACCATCTACTCTTAATAGTCTATCTATTTCCTAATAGTGTATCTATATATTTAGTATAGCACTAATGAAAGACTTTCCATTTGATTGTACAATATTGATTCTTGTTTGTAAAGCTCCTTCAATGTCCTCTATGGTGATATCATCCAGTAGAATATTCTCTCCGTGACGAAGAAGAACATCTGGTAAAAGTAAAGATTCACCTAGTGTTTTATGCTTTAACTGCTTAATCAAATCTCCACCGGTTAGAAGTCCTGCAACGGTAATATTCTCCCCAAAGAAATCATTTTCTATTTTATGAATGTGAATCTTTATATTGGGGAATTTATTTATAATACTGGTGGCCATCTGACTTATATACGGAGTAGCCAGAACACCGGTTGCTATGGATAATTCCTTTATCCTATCATCTCCATTGATTTCATTAAAACATGAATAGAATTCATCTGTAAATGACCTTAGGGTTCCTACTCCATTCTCAATCTGTGGATATCCTTCGTAAGACTCCTCATCTGGAATAGGAAGGCCAGCATTTATATACCATTCATCACCGCCAAAGATAAATCTTTTTTTATAGTGTGAAAGAAATATGCTTTGCCAGCGATGGATGGTATCAATTACTTCTCTAGCCTCCTCAGTCGAGAAAGGCTCAAGTGGAGTAAGATTATCTCTGAATCTGGTTATTCCAACCGGAACAATAGATACACTCTGCATCTCAGGGAGAAAGGCAGATAAATCATGTATGGTTTTCTCCAGCTCATTTTTGTCATTCCATCCCTTACAAAGCACTATTTGACCATTCATAATTATTCCGGCATCCTTTAGCCTACGAATTTTAGAAAGAGAGCTACCGGCAAAGCGGTTTTTAAGCATTCTGCATCTAAGATCCTCATTTGTAGTATGAATAGATATATTAATCGGAGATAGCTTATAGAATATTATCCTATCTACTTCATCATCACTGAGGTTAGTTAAGGTGATGTAATTACCCTGAAGAAAGGACAGTCTTGCATCATCATCCTTAAAATATAGGGTTTCTCTCATATTTGGAGGCATCTGGTCTATAAAACAAAATATACATTTATTACGACAGGAGCTATAAGAATCCATAAGGCTATCCTCAAATATTATGCCAAGGTCATCATCATAATCCTTCTCAATATCCAGCTCCCATTCTTCTCCGTCAGGCTTTCTGATTAATACATTAAGTATCTCATCCTTTATCAAATAATGGTAATCAAGGACATCCTTTATACTTTTGTCATTTATCGATAAAAGCTCATCAGCAGGTTCTAGACCAAGCAACTCTGCTATACTACCTGCTTCAATATCCTTTATAATATGTGCTTTATTAATCATATTAAAATCTCCAATTCTATTTATAAATTACCAGATAACTTGCTATAAAGCAGATTAAAGGGTCTTTTCCATGCTATACATCTCATTTTACTATGAGATAAAACACATACTATGGTAAAACAGGCTATTTATCGTGGACTAATCTACTTATTCTAGGAAATGGCAAGAAATGCAGCAAGGCTTCCTCGTTTTCCCTTTGTTTTTCTGTGGGAGAATAATAGCTGGCTATTACATGATGTACAGACCTTACTGATATGAATATTTCCTTCGTATAATCCTGCTTCTAATAAAACTCTACGACAAGCTTCCCAGAGGTTTAACTGATACCTTCCCCTTTGATTTTTTACAAGGATAGGCGATGTCTTATCATAGAGCTTGTGGTTGTCGATGTTAGAAAAAGCATTTCTAAACTCTAGAGCTAGCTCTTCACCTACCTCATAGCAATCCATACAGATTGAAGGCCCAATAACCGCTATAATATCCATTGGGTTGCTGCCAAAGGCCTTACCCATCTCTATAACTGTTTTATAGCCTATACGATTAACTGTTCCCTTCCAACCGGAATGAGAAAGCCCAATTGCTTTGTTTACAGGATCCACAAAGAATAATGGTAGGCAGTCAGCATAGCTTGTTACAAGAGTTATGCCCGGTGTGTTAGTTATAAGCCCATCTATTTCTTTGTAATCTCTGGGAATGGAAAAGCCCTTGCCTTTATCGCTATGATTTACTAATCGAATATTAGTCTTATGAACCTGATCAGAAATAACTAGAGAATTGGGGTCTACACCTATGCTATCTGCTATACGGATTAGGTTTTCTCTAATGTTTTCAGGGCTATCCCTATAAGGGGATGAGCCTGAACCAAGATTTAAGGTGGAAAACATACCGCTACTGACACCGCCCAGTCTTGTTGAAAATCCATGTTTAATAAATGAAATGTCACAAAGGGCTGGAAACTCAATATATGGTACATTACCTGATTTGTTCAATCTTGCACTATTGCTGTCTTTAAATGTCATGTTCTTAGCCTTTCTCTATAAAACACCATCGAATGCATTCTTTATAAGTGAATATTTATTGTTTAAAATAACTACTATATCAAAACGGCAGGCTGTGTCTGTAGGAAGCTTATGATAATTCATATAAGTAAGGGCGGTTAGAACAATTTTTCTTCTTTTTCTGTTATCCACTGCTTCAGAGGGCATTCCATACTCACTACTTGAACGATATTTAACCTCAATAAAACATAGGTAGCCGTCAGATTTTCCAATAAGGTCTATTTCACCCATTTTGCAGCGGAAATTTTTTTCTAGGATACTATATCCCTGCTCTGATAGATACCTAGCAGCATTTTCCTCATATCTAGAACCAAGCTCTCTTTTGTTCACTGGTCTGCCATCCTTTACTTTTATTAAATGTAATAATCTACTATATAGTATAAAGATTACTAATTAAGCTTTCCCTTTATCCTATCCATTTTATCTACAAATACAAGAATCTCAGCTACAATCTCATAAAGCTCTGGTGGAATATATGACCCTAGCTCCAGTCTAGACAAAGTATCAGCCAAGGTTTTATCTTCATGTATAGGTATATCAGATTCATTAGCCCGTTCTATAATTCTTTCTGCAACCTGTCCTTTACCTGTTGCAATAATCTTAGGTGCGGTATCCTCAGGGTCATAGGAAAGGGCTACAGCTGTTTTCTTTTTATTCTTATCATCATTATTATCAACCCTATTCCTTAAGTTCATGAATATCCCTCCTACCTGTGAAATCTTACTAATATAGATGATATCATTTTCTATGAGCTTAGTATTCAAATTATTATCCTCCAAGTAAGCCAGTAATAAAATGAATACATTAGATTATGTATTTATTTTATATGTAGCTCTTGATAAAGCTCATACGATGTATCGGTGTAGGACCAAGCTTCTTTATGGCATCAATATGCTGCCTAGAGCCATATCCTTTATTATCAGCAAATCCGTAGCCTGGGAACACCTTATTATATGCAATCATTAATCTATCCCTTGTAACCTTAGCAAGTATGCTAGCAGCTGCTATGGAATAGCTTTTTTCATCTCCCTTAACGATGGGAACTTGTCTAATTGATATGTTTGGTATGGTTACAGCGTCAACAAATAATATATCAGGCTCTACCTTTAGATTATTAACAGCCTGCTTCATAGCCTCAAATGTTGCTTGAAGTATATTGATTTGATCTATTTTGTTAGGTGGAATACTGCCTATGCCATAGGAAATAGCCTTGCTGATAATTTCATCGTAAAGCTCTTCACGTAATTTATCGGATAATTTCTTGGAATCATTAATATATAGTATGTCGCAATCCTTGGGCAAAATGACTGCACCGGCAACCACCGGACCCGCAAAGGGACCTCTTCCTACCTCGTCTATACCACATATATATGTATAATCTTCATGGCTTCGTTCATAAGTCATCATTGTATCGACACGCTTAAGCTCATTTTGGTAATTTAAATGCTTTGACTGATATTGTCGGCAGATATTAATAACGCCACTTCTTTCGTCCGACTTGTATTTAGCCAATAATGTAGGGATATTATAGATATCCGTCTCCATGAATTCTAACTTAATTTGAGCGATTGTTTTTGTATTATTGTAATCCTCTTTATAAATCAAAAGCTACACGTCCTCTTCATCTGTATTATTAGTCAAGGTTTATTCTAAATAAGTACATATGTTCTTGTGTTTATATTATATCCCATAGCGGTTGAGATTGCAATATTTCCTTTAAGGAAATAAGTCTTAACTCACGACTGAAGTCACGAGTATGCAGACTTCATGTATCAATTATCTGGAAATTCCAATGTAATATTACCAAGCTTAACACTTCTAAAATCATCAAGT
>CAZODB010000129.1:0-6129 GCA_964578425.1 uncultured Herbinix sp. | reverse complement strand
TATTAGGATTATATTTTTCAAAAATCATCTCTAAGAATTTCTTTCCAAATGAACCAGTACCACCTGTTATTAAAATGTTTTTATCGTTTAGCATAAATCAATTCCCCCATATTTTTATTTTCAAATATTTATTTAATAATTCAATAATGATTGTGCTAAATGTGTACCTTGATTTTTGCTAAAGCCTGTTCGGCAATTTCTATTGCGTGTAATGCTGTGTCTGCTTTAGATATCACATGTCCTATTCTGTCATCACTCGATTCAAGATTTTGAATATAATCACCAGTATTTTTATATAATTCTATCTCATCAATACCTTCAATTTCTTTTAAAGTATCATCAATATCAATGCTTTTAATGACTCCCTTATCAGTTGCATATATAAATCTAATTGCTGATCCTCTATCATATTTCGTATTTAGATCAATTTGTTCACCCATAGCTAATAGAACTGAACTCTCAACCATATTAATACCTGTTGATAATGGAATAAGCTTTGATGTAATAAAATCACCGCCTAAACGAGCCGCTATCTCTACTATTTTAGGTCCTTGCGGTGTCATCTTTATTTCTGTATGTGATGGACCATTGATAATATTAATTGCTCGTATCGCATCTATGGTAATCCTCTTAATTTCTTTTTTTATATCATCAGAAAGTTGGCTTTGCACTGAATGACCTATTTCTACAAATACTGATCCCTGTGTCACTTCTTTATCCGTTATTCCTAATATAAAGTTTTCACCATCTACTGTCATAGTTTCAACGCTGACTTCTTTTCCCGTCATATATTCTTCTACTAAGACAACACCGGTTCTGGAGTGTTTTTTGGTGGACTCATACCTTTCTTTTAGGTTTACAGTTTTATCACCTAAATTTAAAAGCTTTACTCCTCTGCTCCCGGCATTATCAGCTGGTTTAACAATACATACATCGTTAAAATTCTTAATTGCAATTATAAATTCACTATAATTATTTACAATATAAAATTTAGGAATAGGAATACCATGAGATTTTAGACGTTTTCTCATAAATGCTTTATTAGTAGCACATATGGCATCTTCATATGAAATATCTAGTCTTTTTCCCAGTTTTTCATTAACATATGCTACTGACTTTACTGGTGCATCGCTGGTAGAAGTCATTATTACATCGGGCTCATATAATAGGGCTTGTTTATACACTTCCTCCTGATCGATAGTGCTTACAAGCAACTGTATATCTGAAAGAGCAAATCCAATCGCCTTTTCATCATAGTCAACTGCAATCACTTTGTAACCCATTTTTTTTAACACCTTTATGGCAGGTATTTGTAGTCTTCCAGCGCCCAAAATCATTACCTTCCTCATTCTTTGCCCCTATCTAAGTCGTATATTTCTTTTGCAATACGAATACTCCCATTTCCATCTATATACTTATTCATCTTAATTGCTGTTTCATTTCTTATGCTTTTATTTTTTATATATCTGTTTAATAATTCTTGGATATTCGCTAATACAATCTCCGTCATATTACTGTCTGCGAATGATCCTGCATATGCTGCTATCTTGTCCATATCAAACTTTTTCCCGTTATTTTCTTGTTCTTTCACAAGCGCAAAGCTTACAGTCGGAACACCACAAGCACATAATTCATAAATTGTTGTTCCGGAAGCAGAAATAGCTATTTGATTTTTTCTTACAAGATTAGGCATGTTTTTTACATTAGAATACAAAACAATATTATCGTATATTAATGCTAATTGTTCTATTTTATCATAATTATCATTTAATCTACCAACAATAATGTTAATATTAATACCTTTAAATTTCTCATCTGATAATAGATGCCTTACTATTTTCAAAGTAATATTGTGCTTGTCTGTACTCCCAGTAGTTATAAGTATATTATCCACAGTTTCACTTATTACAGGACGTAAGTTTTGAAACTCTCCTCTTAATGGTGCATATTTCACTCCAAGCAAGGTTTTAGTTTCCTGATTGTGGTAGTTTTTTTTATAAAAGTTATTATCATAAACATTGCTATAATTTATTAATAATTTTATTCTCTCAAATCTTTTCAATAAACTTCCTATATAAATAACAGATACATCTTTAGGTATATTCTTTAAGTATTCATTTGTAATGTAATATGAATCAATTAGTAGCTTCCTTACATTATTTATATCTATTAAAGATTTTAACGCATTAATTTCATAGTTTAGATTATTCCATCTTCCGTCTATTAGTATAAACTGAAAGCCATGTTCAGTTATTATATCTGCTGCTTCCATCTCAGATATAATAAAAACAGACTCTTCCCCTAGGGTTCGTAAAGAATTCGCAATTGCTATACATCTCATAACATGACCTGCAGCAATTGACTTATTAGCATCTGTCCTAATATACAACATCTTCATACCTCATTAGCAAAATAAATTAGTATAAACTCCTCGCCCAATTTCTTCCTTCCAATCTTCCATCATATCCTTAAAATCTGCATATTTAGGACAGTAATCAAAATCCTCCTTTGCCTTTGATATATCAAAATTGTAAGAAAATGATTTGTTTTCTATCTCAGGGTGGTAAATGATATTTGATATTTTACCATTGACCGAAAAAACCTCAGAAATATCCTTCGCTTGCTTATCTAGTGTAGTAGCAACTCCCGATGCGATATTATATAACCCATAGGTAATTTCACTGCCTATTGCCTTAACAAAAGCATCTGCCACATCTTTTACATATACAACGTCTCTGGCTACTTCTTTGTCTCCATAAACCTCTATATCCGTTCCATCTTTTGCTCTATCAATAAATGTTTGTAACCCAGATTTAACTTTTTTGCCATTAACCAACAGTGTACCATGAGGTCCAACTCCATACACAGGAGGTAGGCGAAATATAGCATTTTTCATATTATACTGCTGATTGTAGTATTCCATAATATCTGAGGCTGCATTTTTTGATATAACATAGACGCAATGATCACCTTTATATTGAAATCCTCTTGGTGTTCTTTCGGTTATTATTATATCTTTATCCCAAAAATCAAAAACATCAGAGTAGGATGTCGTCGATATTAATCGCTTTATCTTGTTTTTTCTGCAATATTCTAATAGATTTATAGTACCGATAGTATTAATGTTAATATAATCTGATGCATTTTCGTTTATCACCAAGTCAGCCTTTGCATTTGCTGGCAAAAGAGCCGCTAATAAAATAACCGCTTCTACATTTTCTTTAGGAAGCTTATCAAAATCTTCTTTTTTTGAAATATCAATATTTATGTAGTCAACACCTATCTCTTCATAGTGTTTTCTAAACTTCTCTTTTCTGCCTGTAGCAATAACACTATATCCCGCTTGAACTAATGAGTCAACTGTATATACGCCTATAAAGCTTGACCCTCCGATTACAATAATCATATCCCATCTCCTATTTTTAGTTTTCGATTAGTTCCCAACTTAGGGGTGTTCCAAATGAAATATCTTTCCTTGCTTTCTTACCTAATATCTCTTCATAATACTTTGGTAAAAGTCCCTGACCAGGCCTAATTGATTTAATATTTTCTTCAGTAAATATTTCACCCTTTTTAATTTTATTTACAGCAAATAATGATCTTCTGTTTCTAAGACCTCTTTTTTCTCCCTCACTTGGTCCATACATAGGACTCCCCAATATTAATTCAGTGGCTCTTATATCATTCACCATATTCCTAAACTCTTCAAAATTCATTGAAAAACAGCTATCTGCACTTCTATCCTCTCTGGATATGCAGAAATGTTTTTCAACTATTCTTGCTCCCAATGTTACCGCTACTATTGCTCCTATGCTTCCATCTGAATGATCCGATAGCCCAATAGGACAATTAAATTGTTCTTTCATTTTTGAAATCAGTGACAGATTCATATTTGAAAAATCAGAAGGGTATTCACTACAACATTTAAGCAATACAAAATTCTTCAGTCTTTGGGATTCCATTGCCTTGACAGCATCCCTGATTTCATCTTCACTACCCATACCGCAAGAGACTATCATCGGTTTACCCTTACCTGCAACATATTTTATTAGCGGAATATCAATCAACTCCGGTGATGCTATTTTATATGCACCTACATTCATCCCTTCTAAAAAATCTACTGCAGTTTTATCAAAAGGAGATGATAAAAAATCAATTCCTATTCTGTCACATTCTTCTTTGATCTTAGGTTGCCAATCCCATGGGGTATATGCGTCCTTATATAAATCATATAGATTTGATTCTGCCCAAAGTCCTCCCTTTATGATAAAATATTCATTTCTGCAATTTATAGTCAATGTATCTGCAGTATATGTTTGAATCTTCAAACAATCCGCACCAGCTTCTTTAGCAGCATGGACAATATCAATTGCCTTGTTAAAATCACCGCCATGATTTGCTGACATTTCCGCAATAATATAAGTTTTTTTACTATTAATATAATCTAATAACCTCATATGCCTGCCCTCAATTATTCTGCATAAGTTTATATTTCATTTCTGCTATTTTCCAATCTTCCTCTGTATCAATATCTTGAACTTCAGATTCTGGTATGATAAATGGTAGCGTAAATCCACTAGACATACCTGACATAAAAAGTTTCTCTATATTTCCTATATAGAACTGCCCACAATCATGATAACAGGATTCTAAATCCTGTGATCTAATTTTCATATATTCCGGCCATTTCATTTTCAATGTATTGTCTTTTATTATCATGCATCGCTGAGGCGGGTAAGAAAACTTCACAACAGGTGTCAAAAAGCTTGCCCCGCTGCTAATAAATTCCTTAATCGCTCTGTTAAGTTTTTCAGAAGTAAGAAAAGGTGCTGTGGGATAAATACAACAATATGAATCAAAAACTTCTCCTTGTTCCTGATACATTTCAATCACTTCTTTTATTACATCCTCTGTAGTTGCAAAATCATCTGATGTCTTTTTACTTCGCATAAATGGTACTTTGGCTCCACATGATATTGCAATATCTGCTATTTCTTCATCGTCCGTTGATACCATTACTTCATCAAATATATCACTATTTAGAGCGGCTGATATAGAATATTCTATTATAGGTTTGCCACAGAATTCTTTAATATTCTTACGAGGTATTCTCTTACTTCCACCTCTTGCTGTTATAATAGCAACAATTCTCATACAAACTTGTCTCCTTTTATTACTCTACTTTATATAATAATCCATAACTTTCCTAACGCCATTTATAACGCTTATTACATCCTCATCAGTTAAGGAATAGTATAGAGGAATAGTAATGATTTCTTCATAAAGTTTTTCTGCAATAGGGCATAATCCCCTAGTATAGCCAAGGGTTTGATAATATGGATGATAATACACCGGAATATAGTGTACTTGTAGGCCTATATTCTCAGCATTTAAAGCTTTATATATTCCGTTTCTATCAATCTTTAATTTATCTGTATTAATTCTTATTATATAAAGATGTCTTGTAGTATCTGACTCGAGAATCTCCTTCTGAATAATAATTTGTGGGATATTAGAGAATGCTTCATTGTATTGTTTAACAATCTCGTTTCTTCTTGCTGAAAAAATATCAATTTTCCTTAACTGACTTATTCCCAATGCAGCCTGTATATCTGTTAACCTATAATTATATCCCAAATCAATTTGTTCATTATATCCATTAAAAGGATTATGGGATAACAACCTGGTATCTCTTGTTATACCATGAGATCTAAATAACATCATTTTCTCATAATAAGCTTCATTATTCGTTAAGATAGCACCACCCTCACCACAGGTAATTGTTTTAACAGGGTGAAAGCTAAAGGTAGTTAAATCTGCGATATTTCCTACTGGTGTTCCCTTATACTTAGTTCCAATCGAATGAGCAGCATCTTCTATCAATATTAAATTATATTTATTACAAATCGCCCTGATTTCATCCAGCTGTACCGCTTGTCCGGTAAAATCAACAGCAATTACTGCTTTAGTCTTATTTGTTACCTTTCTCTCAATATCTATCGGATCTATATTCCATGTGTCGGGGTTAATATCAGCAAATACCGGTGTTCCTCCGCAATATAAAATACAATTAGCGGACGCAGCAAAAGTTATAGGTGTTGTTATTACCTCATCACCTGTTGTAATTCC
>CAZODB010000128.1:0-6214 GCA_964578425.1 uncultured Herbinix sp. | reverse complement strand
AGGCACCAAATACGCTACAGGCCTGGCCCCTTGTTTCCAATGTGGAATGCTCCAACACCTCAAGTAACCTTCCCTCTGCCCTTCCTTTTCTTATCTTGTTTACAGTAAAACGGACCTTCTGTCCTGGTATAGTATTCTTCACAATGACTCTTTTATCATCTATATCTATAATTCCCTTATTGGGAAATTCCACGCGAATTACTTTTCCTTCATAAATTTGTCCTTTTTTCATACAATTTTACAGCCTATTAGTTCAAGTACGATCCAGCATACTTGTGCGCCAATTTCGCATAGAACAAAGAGAGCTTATATAGGCTGTTATTCCCCCTTCTTAACATTATGACTTTGAGAGAGTAAACCAATCTCTGTCTTTTAAATATTGTACCAAATCGCTGGCGTGATGGCTAGCCTAGGTACATCATTTTTTTTAATTTCAAGCCCTTTATCTTCACATAACTCGAGTGTTCATGAAAAGCGTTTCTATTCCAAAAGGAGCAGTCATGACTAGTCGAAACACCTTTGTTTATACAAAATATACAGCATTTATTAATACCAATACCTGTGAATACTTACTTTATCACTACTATATTAGAAGAATTTCGTTAGCAGGTACATAATTCCTAATGATAATATTGCAGTAAATATAGCGAACGCACTTCAGCATACCCTTCATGTTCCGCACTATCTCTTTGCGGATTATCCCTGCATATCAGGCAAAACAAAATTGTATCCCTTTTTAAAAAGAAGGATTACAAAAGGGAGTAGCATCCTTGCATAACCGGCTATTCCGTGTGCAAATACAATTGTTGGTGCTGCTTTATCAATATTATCATAAACCTCTAGCTGAATTTCTCTGCCCTTTGAAATAATCGGTTCAACCTTCAAATAACGCTTCCACATTTCGATCAGATCAGGGGAACTCCAACTAGATATACCAAGAGATCGAAATAGTGAATTTGAACCAAAGATCATCCCTAAACATCAAAGAGATATCTCTGGCGCTGAGGAAAAAGTACCTTTCAGGGCTGTTACTAAATAACAGAAATTGACAAAATATATTAATTGATGTATTATATTGTTATTGGTTTTACTTTAATACACATTTATTTCAGTATTGTATAATTAAATTAATTAATTAAAAACATTAGGAGGCTATTAAATGCAAATTAGAAATTATTGCTATTGGAAAATAGTATCTAAGCTAATTTTATTAATGTTAGCGTTTGTACTAATTTTCTCAAAAAGTATCAAAACAAAAGCGGCAGAAGAAACTAATGAGGAAAGTACTTTGATTCAAGAAAGAACAAAAGAGTATGAAGAGTGGAAGGAAGGGTTATTGAATCGACAATCTATGAGTCTGCGTTCCACTACATCGACAACAGGTTCTGTTTCAAATGATTGCATAGCATTTTATGTTGGATCCGATGGAAGATTTTCTATTGGTACGACCGGGGGGGATCCAGATAATAGTGAAGATAACAATAAAAAGCTTATATATGGATATCCATCAACAGGATCAAGTTATACTACATTTAATGTGGATAATGAGCCATATATATATTCAAGTTCTTCAAGTACATTTAGTGCGGTAGATGGTAAGCATACATCAACTATGAACATAAATGGTTTAAGAGTTACGCAGGAATTAAGTTTGGTTAAAAACGCTAGTACTGGTCGTGAGGATGTTGTACAGATCAAATATACAGTTTCCAATCCTTCTACCGAAACACCAAAGATGGTTGGTGTACGTATTATGTTAGATACGATGCTTGGTACCAATGATGCGGCACCATTTCGAATTCCTGGATACGGAAACTTAACGACAGAAAAGGAGTTTACAGGAGATAATATTCCAGTATTTTGGCAGGCGTTTGATTCATTGACCAATGCAACCGTTATTTCTCAGGGCAGATTTATTAGTAATGGAAGCAATAATCCTGATAAGGTCCAGTTTACGAACTGGAGTAGGGTTTATAGTCAGCCTTGGGGTTATACTGTTTCGCCATCATCAAGTAATGGAGACAGTGCAGTTTCTGTCATATGGAATAACCAGGAAGTTAATCCTGGACAAGTAAGAGAATATGTGACTTATTATGGATTAAGTCAATTAGAAGGGGATTTAAGACCACCAGTTGCAGCGAGTGTGTATTCGGATACATTACTCAATTTTAATGGTATGAAATACTCACCAGATCCTATTTCAGTAATTGCATATCTCCAGAACATTAGTGATACAACAGCTAAGAATGTTACTGTAAAGATTCTCTTCTCAGATGATATGAAATTATATTCGGGCAATGCTGAAGTTAACTTGGCAACTATGTCACCAGCGAATGAAAGACAGGTTACATGGAAGCTTTCCATGAATACAAAGAAACCTAAGGATAGTTATAATATTGTGATTATGGTCACTGCAGAAAACTGTGAAACAAAGTTAATTACAAAAAAAATACAGATAAATAAGCAAGACGCAAATCGAGCTATTCTGGTTGTACCAGGAATTATGGGCTCAAATCTTGTGGATAAAGATGATCCAAGTGAAAAATTATGGCTAAATGATAGCTGGATTGGCGGATCAAAAGCATTATGGAAACTAGCAATGCAAAAAATCAACTGTGATTACAATGGTAATAGTAATAATTCTGATATTATTCCGTTATCAGGACCATCAGAATATGGTGCAAAATCGATATATAAGGATCTGATAGAAAGATTGCAGACAAATTACGGTTGTGAAGGAGTAACCATCGAGTTTGTGCCATATGACTGGAGACTCGGACTCGATGTTGGAGCAGAAACGCTTAAGAAATCAGTAGACAAGTATGACCAGGTATCAATCGTTGCTCATAGTATGGGTGGTCTTGTAACTGAAAAGTATCTTACTAATTATGGAACAAGTAAAATTATAAATATCATTACTGCAGGTACTCCTTACTGGGGTGCAACTATGGCCTGTGATACCCTTTATACTGGTAATGTTGATGCGTTCCCTGATTTTGTAGGCGTTGCTATGGAAGATATCATGCGTCCTATTATGGTAAACTTTACTGGTATATATGAATTGTTGCCAAATAAACATTATACTGATATGAGACCTTGGTTAAGCAGACATGAGACAAAATATAATGGATTTTGGGATTTCTTTGGCCATGATGAACTGGTAGAATATAATTGGGATAAAACTGCGGATTTTTATATGATCTGGTTTAATAAAAAACTTGCTCAAGTTGCGTTAAGCGATCATGAAGAGTTATATCCAACAAGGTATTCATGTATCATGGACAAGGTTGATACTACGATGATCGTCGGTATGGATGTTAAGACAAAAGTTAAGACAGAATTAGATTACATAACGGCTCCTATTTTTGGATCTCCAACAGGTTTAGAAGGTCCGTTAGCAATAGCTACTTATACAAGAGAAGGAGATGGTACCGTTCCATTCCTAA
This sequence comes from uncultured Herbinix sp., assembly GCA_964578425.1. Classification (GTDB taxonomy): domain Bacteria; phylum Bacillota; class Clostridia; order Lachnospirales; family Lachnospiraceae; genus Mobilitalea. The sequence continues at coordinate 2,768 of CAZODB010000128.1, read as the reverse complement.
GCGCTACTATGGGTAAAATTGCATATAGCTCTTTAAATTCAGATATGGTACAGAAAGTAAATAATTTTATCTTCCTAAATGGATATAATCATACTGCATTAGTTACATCGGAGACGGGCATTGTCCAGATATCGGAAGTTCTTGGGACATACTATAATAAGAATGAAGAAAATAATATGAGTAGAAGTATGTTTGCCAGAAGTCTGGCTACAGAAGAAGTAAGTAATCCTGTGCAAGTAGAACAAACCAGACCAGACTATCAGATATTACTTGCGGCAAATAGTCAGGTTGACGTTTATAAAGATGGACAGTTAGTTGCTTATCTGCATGAAAATGAAAAACTTGGAACTCAGGATATTATCTTTAACTATGCAGGATCATTTAATGGAAAACCAGTATATCAGATGGTAGTGACTTCGGGAGACTATGATATCAATATTACATCTGCCAATAAACAAGAGATGCAGTGTGCAATAAAGATAGAAAATACAATTTACTCTCTGGAGAGTCTGTCTATCGAGGAGGCGGAAGTTCTTAATATTAATATTAAAAAAGATAAGGTGGTTTATATCCTGAATGGTAATACCATTCGTCCTCTCATAGTTATTGATGGCATAGTGCAGGATCAGCTACCAGATGGTATGATCACAAAGGAAGATATCACTGTTTACAGTATGAATGTAAGAAGTCGGGAGAAGTTTAATAATACAATTAATCCAAGAATTAAACTTGTAAATCATAGTGATAAACCAATCAAACTTAATGATCTTTGTTTTACCTATACCTTTAATGGAGATGGATATGGCAAACACTGTTTTGAGAGTGATTGGGCAGCTGTGGATCAAACATATAATGTGCCTCATGTGGTAGGAACATTTACGAGAGACGGATATAATGAAGTATTATCTATTAAGTTTGAAGCAGATACCGATATGCTAATTCAGCCTAATAAGGAAATGGAGATCCACTTTAGAATTCACACACCTGATTGGGTAAACTATGATATTACAAATGATTTTTCACATGTTTATGATGATACTTACGTACAAAATCCAAGAATTGTCGTCACTTATCTTGGATATGAGGTAAAATAGAATCACAAGGCCGAAGCCAATTCTTAACCCTAAAAGGAGAGTGTGATGAAAAAAAGACGTTTGATTATCATCTTAGCAATATTAGCGATTGTTATAATAGCAGATATTGTTACGATTAAGATAAAGGCAAAAAAAGTGGAACAGGAACTTAGAGATACCCAAACTTATATGTCTTTAGTACCAGGCTATGATAGCGGATTAAGTTGGACACGCAAATTTTGGCTTATTAATGAGGAATTTAAGATAAATAATGGATTAGATTTAAATTATGTGGTAGGACCTTTTCGTAAAAGATTTCGAAGAAGCCTAGTAGAATTTAATTTCGAAGGAGTTCTTCAAAGATTTCCTGAGGATTTGTGGCTGGACGGAAATCAAAATGCACGATTATATTATCCAGGAGTAAAATCAGATCGTACAGATGAACCTTTTAAGATATGGCTAGCAGTATCCTTTGACCGCCCATATTCGATTGAGGAGATTAGTCAGATGGGGATCTTGGATCAGGCTGACTGGTTTTGGGTAGACACATATCAGACATTATCCAAACATTGTGAGTTCTATCGTCCAGTTTTGAAGGAAGAGTACTCCGCATACGGTATTCAAAGTAGAAGATCCAGTTTAAAGGAAAATGTAGTGTCTTGGATCGATACTATTAATCACTATGGAGAAGACACTACAACCGTCAGTGGCAAAGAATTACAAAAGATTAAAAATGGAATTACAAGCAATGATGAGATTAAGCTAAGTGATATTAAAATTATCGGATGCAGATTCCGATATTCGGGGTATGAGAGTGATATTATCAATAACAATTCCATTTTTAACTGTGTATATAACTGGTCGTGGTAAATAGTAATATTCTATAATTATATAATATTAAAAGGATAAAAAGTTAATAAGTTTCAACTTTATATCTTATTCACTGAGAAAAAAGAGTTTTAGCTATTTTATCCTATGACAACAAGCTAAAATGACAAAGACAATGATCTCTATATCAGAAATGGTTAGAGGTCATTTTTCTTCAGGTAATGCTTGATAAGTAGCTAAAAAATGTGCGGCCACTCTCACTACTGATTGAATAAAGGAGTAGCGAGGTTCTTTTTATTATGGAATGCGATCATAAGCTATCTCTCAGCAACCAGCCATAAAACCCTTGTATTAAGCCATTTTCAGAGCTGAACACGGAAACCGAAATTGTATCAATCTCGTTACCCTTTTGTTATCCTTACCACATGAAATTAAAGCTATCACCGGTTTTACTATCTTGAGAAAGTCTTCAGAAGTCGAGTATCTCGATCCATGATGAGCCACTTTCATTTGAACAATGATTTCGATACAAATAAAACACTGAATACCAACAGAACACCTAACGATTTCATAGATATTATTAACAACAATTCTATAGTCTCAACCTATTCAAAAAATATCAATTCCATAGTCTCGCAAGGCAAAAAAAGTTCTATAGTCTCAACCCTAACACATATTTCACGTACTAAGCTTTGCTCAATGGATAAAAAACAAGGCTTCAAGCCAATCAGTAGAAACCTTTGATTTTCAAGCCATTTAGAGCCTATTTATTTGTCTTTGCGTGACATCAATACGACCGTCTCAACGTGTGGGGTGCGGTGCCAAGTGCTATATTTCCACTTCGAATCAAATAGTCATTTCCATGTC
>CAZODB010000127.1:0-6269 GCA_964578425.1 uncultured Herbinix sp. | reverse complement strand
CTCATTTTTTTATTATTATTATAGTACTACTAACGGAGGTGTTATCCTCCCTCATATTTTAATTTTTATAATAGTACTAATAGCGGAGGATTTATCCTCCCTCTTTTTTGTTTTTATAACAGTACTAATAACAGAGGATTCATCCTCCATATAATTCATTCATTACTATCTCTATTTAATCTAATATAGCTTTAGTTCAGTAAAGTATTGTTACTATTATAAAACTATGTTATTTTTTTGTCAATATGTTTCAAGTATAATGACTGTTATATATTCTAATAAATAGCATAAGCTAAATGTAACAATGGCCTAAAAAGCCTGATTCAATAAACCAAGTAGCTCGGTCAAAAGCCAAACTGGCTATAGACCTCTCCTCATATCCACAAAAAGGGACGGATTCAGCTCTATGTTCTGAATCCAACCCTTAAGTATCTTTACTTATCCTGTAAATCCTCTTCTGAAAACACTTCATTAATCGGGGCACCTGGAGCTACCATGGGCCAAACCTTCTCATCACAGTCAATCACACATTCAACTACAACAGGCTCATTCAAAGCAAGTACTTCCTTAAGTACCTCTTCTACTTCCTCAATCTTAGTTATCCTGTAAGCCTTCGCACCCATCGCCTCGGACAACTTAACAAAGTCCACCTTATCCGTAAGATTGGTGTTTGAATACCTCTTATCATAGAATAAGGTCTGCCACTGACGCACCATACCAAGTACATGATTGTTTAATATTATTTCAATAATTGGAATATTATAACGGGTTGCAGTCGCAATTTCGTTCATATTCATCCTAAAACACCCATCGCCAGCAATATTTATTACGGTGGCATCAGGCATTCCAACCTTAGCACCTATGGCTGCCCCTAAACCATATCCCATGGTTCCTGCACCTCCCGAGGTCAGGAAGGTTCTTGGGGCTGTATAGCTGTAGTACTGCGACGCCCACATCTGATGCTGACCTACCTCTGTGGCAATAATTGCCTTACCCTCAGTAAGCTCATATAACTTTTCTATTATATAAGGTCCTGTAAGGATATCTTTTCTGTAGTTCTGTGGGAATCTATTCTTCATCTCAAGAATATGATCTATCCATTCCTTATGCTCCTGTTGCTCCAGCATCCTATTAAGTCTAACTAGTACCTCTTTGATATCTCCGATAACAGATTGATGTGTCTGAACGTTTTTATTTATTTCTGCAGGATCTACATCAATCTGAAGTATCTTTGCCTTGCGGGCGAATTTGCTCGTATTACCTGTTACTCTATCTGAGAATCTAGCTCCAATGGTTATTAACAAATCACACTGTGTTATACCTAGATTAGAAGGCTTAGAACCATGCATACCTACCATACTCGTATATCTCGGGTCGGTACCATCAAAAGCTCCCTTGCCCATAAGCGTATCAGCCACAGGTGCATCAACCTTATCAACAAACTCCTTCACCTCATCATAAGCGTCGGATATTACAGCTCCCCCACCAATAAATACAAATGGCTTTCTTGATTTTTTTATCATCTTTACTGCCTTCTGTAAATCCTCTTCAGTAATCTGATCTGTGCTGCGCTCTATAGGGGGAATATCTATTCTTTCGAATTCTGTCGTGGTTGTTGGTGCGGTTACATCCTTAGTAATATCCACAAGTACAGGACCGGGCCGTCCTGATTTGGCTATACGAAACGCTCTTCTTAAGGTGTCTGCTAGCTTGGTAACATCCTTTACAATAAAATTATGTTTTGTAATCGGCATTGTAATTCCTGCTATATCAACCTCTTGAAAGGAATCTCTTCCCAGATAATTTACTGCCACATTTGCTGTTATAGCAACCATTGGTACACTATCCATATATGCCGTTGCTATACCTGTAACAAGATTTGTGGCTCCGGGGCCTGATGTAGCCATACACACTCCAACCTTACCGGTTGCTCTTGCATAGCCATCTGCAGCATGAGCAGCTCCCTGTTCATGAGATGTAAGGATATGTCTTATCTCATCACTATGCTTATATAGCTCATCATATATGTTTAGGATAGCACCACCGGGATAACCAAACACTGTATCTACGCCCTGCTCCTTTAAACATTCTATAACAATCCTTGAACCTGATAATTTCATATGATACACCTCCATTAATCTGCCTTAGGAACCTCCAGGATTGCACCGCGGTTAGCAGATGTAACCATTGCACTATACCTGGCAAGATATCCTGTTGTAATTTTGGGTTTACGTGGTTGCCATTTTGCTCTTCTGACCTCTAATTCTTCATCAGAAACCAGGAAATTGAGCGAGTTATTATCTATGTCAATACTAATTATGTCTCCTTCTTCTACAAGTGCTATATTTCCTCCGACTGCTGCCTCTGGGGATACATGGCCTATGCATGCTCCTCGAGAAGCACCGGAAAAACGCCCGTCTGTTATGAGTGCTACCGTCGATCCAAGTCCCATGCCCATAATAGAACTGGTTGGATTAAGCATTTCCCTCATGCCGGGTCCACCCTTAGGTCCTTCGTATCGAATAACCACCACATCACCAGGATTAATACGTTTCCCAAGGATAGCTTCTATAGCATCCTCTTCGCAATCAAATATCCTGGCAGGTCCTTCATGCTTAAGCATTTCAGGGGCAACCGCAGAACGCTTGACTACTCCAGAATCCGGAGCAAGATTACCCTTTACTACTGCTATTCCACCTGTCTTACTATACGGATTATCAATAGGCCTAATAACATCGTGATTATAATTTATACAATTATTAATATTTTCTCCAAGTGTCTTTCCTGTAGCGGTTATTAATTCAGTGTTCAGTAATCCCTTCTTATTAAGCTCATTCATAACCGCATATATGCCGCCCGCTTCATGTAGATCCTCCATGTAAGTAGGTCCTGCCGGCGCAAGATGACATAGATTAGGTGTCTTGGCACTGATATCATTTGCCAATTCAATATTAAGCTCAATACCCGCCTCATGGGCTATAGCAGGAAGATGAAGCATAGTATTTGTGGAGCATCCAAGAGCCATATCTACTGTCAGTGCATTATGAAATGCTTCCTTAGTCAATATGTCAAGTGGTCGAATATTCTTCTCAAGAAGCTCCATTATCTTCATACCAGCATGCTTTGCAAGACGAATTCTTTCAGAATATGCTGCAGGTATGGTTCCATTGCCCTTAAGGCCCATACCTATAGCCTCTGTTAGGCAGTTCATGGAATTAGCGGTATACATCCCTGAACAGGATCCACAGGATGCACATACCTTGTTCTCATATTCCTCTACTTCCTCTTCTGTCATCTTGCCTGCACTATATGCACCTACGGCTTCGAATATACTAGATAGACTGTGCTTCTGGCCTCTAATTCTTCCTGCAAGCATAGGTCCACCACTGACAAATATTGTAGGAATATTAAGTCTCGCAGCTGCCATAAGAAGACCCGGTACATTTTTATCACAATTAGGTACCATGACAAGAGCATCAAATTGATGGGCCATAGCCACACTTTCTGTAGAATCTGCAATCAAATCCCTGGTAGCTAGAGAATACTTCATGCCCTCATGTCCCATAGCTATACCATCGCATACTGCTATGGCGGGAAATACTGCAGGTGTTCCACCGGCCATGGCGACACCCATCTTGACTGCATCAACGATTTTATCTAGATTCATATGTCCTGGAACAATCTCATTATGTGAGCTTACAATCCCTATAAGAGGTCTATGTAATTCCTCCTTTGTCAATCCCAGGGCATTAAATAATGATCTGTGGGGTGCCTGTTGTATTCCTTTTTTTACTGAATCACTTCTCATAGTAACCCTCCATTCTAATAAAGACTACGAACCTGAACACTATTCCAGATTCATCGTGTGAATTATCTCTACTCTCACACTACCACCTTCACACTAATATTTATGCATTACTTACTTGTCTGTAAGTATTTGTCGTTTTAAAGTAGTACAGTATATAATAAAGGATTTTACTATAAAAATCAATGATAAAATTATTTTTCTTTAAGAAGCTTCTTCAGACTATGTTTATTATTATACAAGTGATATTTTTATTGCTTACATTAGTGATTAGTGTTACTATTTAATAGTAACAGGCATAAATCCATAGCTTTTTAGCTTCAAATATTTTAGAAAGGTATACATGCCATATGAATTTAGAAAAGCAGAAAGCATTTGTCTTAAATGTTATATATATTGCATTTATCTTAGGGCTCGGATATATAGTTATAAAGTATATGCTTCCACTTTTGATGCCCTTTATTATTGGACTAATAATTGCTATGCTTTTTCGTAGATTAATAGATTTAATTGAAAAAAAATTCAAAATCAAACGAACTATAGTATCTGTAATTATTTTGTTAGTTTTTTATGGTATTCTTGTACTGATTCTAAGTATTATTGGGTCAAAGGTATTTACCTTTATAAAGGATGTGTTTGGGCAGCTTCCTGATCTATATAGATATACTATAGAACCGGCCCTGGATGAAGTTACCTATAACTTAATTGAACAATTTCCAGATATCAGGCCCTATGTTGAGGAATTTGTTCTTAATATAAGTGATACCATATTCTCCTTTGTTAAGAATGCTTCTACAACTGTTATATCTACTATTACTGAGCTTGCTGGCAGATTACCTTCATTATTAATAAAGTTGATATTTACAATTGTATCCTCATTCTTTTTTACAATTGATTACTATAAGATCTCTGAATTTATGATACGACAATTCAACGGAGAACGTAGGAAAATGGTACTTAAGCTAAAAGATAACGGTATAGGTACAATCGCTAAGTTCATTAAGGGTTATGCTGCAATTATTTCTGTCACCTTCCTGGAGCTGTCAATTGGATTCTGGATTTTACGAATTCCTAACCCCTTCCTATTCGGTGCCATGATAGCATTTATAGATATTCTTCCTATACTAGGTACCGGCGCGGTTCTACTTCCGTGGGCCTTAATAGCACTTATTTTAGGTAATACCAAAATCGGCATAGGTATGTTCATCTTATATATAATAATTACAGCCGTGCGCCAAACCATTGAGCCTAAGATAATCGGACAGCAGATTGGGCTTCATCCTATAATCACACTAATCCTTATGTACGTGGGGGCTCAACTGATGGGTGTGTTAGGATTACTACTTCTACCAGTCATCGCAACTATAGTTAAGACATTGAATGACGAAGGCACTATACATTTGTTTAAGTAGATGGAAGTAAATTGTTTATGCATACAAAAAAGAGGCCATTTCATAATTGTATAGGTGAACCCCTAAGATTATGAAAGAACCTCTTCTTTTTAATTATTTCGATATTTTGCTCATGATGGAATTATTAACTAAAGCTATCCTTCTTTATAAATGTTGCGCAATCTGTTTCATCTGAATCATTTGCATTTCTTGGCTCAACCTGTATTTGCTCTGCAGAACAGTGATCACCATTCATATAATAGTCACAAGTATTTACAACACATCGAATTCCTTCATTTGGTTTATCCAATTTTCTAATAGCCATTTCTTCTTTCCCTCCAAAAATTTATATTACATTTCTATTGTTTGTAATAAGAAAGAAAAAAATTCAGCCTATTCTATCTATGATGTTGGAAAATTTTTACCAATAAAAGAAGCTGTCGCACTAATTACTTAATAGGACAGCCCTTTTTAAGACTATTACACCTGACCTTGTCTCTTGAGGGAAGACTCAGGCAGTACATCTTTTGATATCTATACAAATAATGTATATCTACTTAATCAGAAAATTGCATAGCGATTCCTTCTGCCATCATATCAGCCATCTCCATGGCTTGCATATCTATATCATCAAAGCTATCAACGGCAGCAGAATAATTTTGCTCAAGCATATAGGACAAATTATTACGCAACATCTCCAGATGCTCCATCATCATAGCACTCCAATCCTCTATACTCCAATTGGGATTGCTATTAGCCAAGAACTCCGCTATCTCATTTGCATTATTTAACCATCTTTGCCAAATTGCATCCACCTGATTAGTGTCTGCAGCCTCTGCAGCATTTATCAACTCTCCAAAAATTGTTATATGCCCACTTAATAAATTCTCAAATGTCTGTGCAGCTTCATCACCATAGAATGGACGAAGTGCATTGGCAAAATCAGTAGCATTACGAAGAAGCCTTTGTGTAGAAAATTCCAGTTCAGGAAGATCAAATAGCATTCCCAGCATCACCATTCTGGTCCACATTACATGCTGTCCCCAAAGCATACGAAAATAGTAGGTCAAATC
>CAZODB010000126.1:0-6405 GCA_964578425.1 uncultured Herbinix sp. | reverse complement strand
TAAAAGGTGTATAAGTAGGCTTATTCTTTCCTCTCAATACCTTTGCAATCTCAGACGAGAGACGGCCTAATGTATGTCCTGCAGCATCAACTACATGCCATTTTTTCTCTATAGTTGTTGGACTAGCCATAAAACTCTTCATGCCCTTTTCCTCCTTATGAAAATGTGTTTTCATATTTTCACTCAAAATCGCAGCAATAAACTTTTGCTGCCTTCTTACTTTTATACGCTCTAAAACACCTTCAACCGGGGCTGTGGCAAAAGCATTTTATTACGTCACATTGCAATATTATATTACATGTTACCAGGCGTGTCAAGGATTTTTCTAAATATCGTACCTATATTGTCCCTATATTTCCTCAGCAAATTCAACACCCTCTAAGCTACATATCTTAGCTATGATATCAACCCTAGTGCCTTTTTTCTTTAAACTTATATTAATGATTGCAGCAAGCTGAGCATTGGCACCATATGTAGGCTTCATTACTTCTATGGTCTCAATACTTACCTGTAGACTCTTAAATGCATCAAGCACGGTCGTAATAGGCATAGTATTGGAGAACTCAATATATACATCCATTACCTTAGACTTTGAGATTAAGAAATTGTCAAACCGGTGTAGTACAAAGGTTGCAAATGTAATCATTACACAGGCTGCTATGGCTGCCTTATAAAAGCCTATTCCAATAGCCAGCCCCATACATGCTGTTGCCCATAGACCAGCGGCGGTAGTAAGCCCCTTAACCTGATGTCTTCCGGTGACAAGTATGGTTCCAGCTCCTAAGAAGCCGATTCCGGATATAACCTGTGCACCCATTCTTGCAGGGTCACTAACACCGAATTCTTCATATATATATTGGTTTGTCATCATAGCCAATACAGCTCCTAGACAAACTAAAATATGAGTTCTAAGCCCAGCAGGCCTGCCCGATCTTCCTCTCTCGAATCCAATTATGCCCCCCAACACCACTGCCAATAGCAGCCGTATTATTATAGACGAGTCATTAATCGAATATAAATCTATCTGTAAATCAAACATATGCATACACCCCTTTTATATGACATATTAGTCCTATAAGCATCTATACCATATCATACTCTATGCGACTTAAGGTTAATCCATGAGCAGGTGCCGTAGGGCCCGCAAGACCTCTGTCTAGCCCATTAAGTATTTTAACCATATCATTAGGTGCTGTCACACCTCTTCCAACCTCAATCAATGTGCCAGCAATTATACGCACCATATTATATAAAAAACCACTTCCTGTAATCTCTATCTTTATCATATATCCATCTTTTTTTACATTGAGATGATAGATTTCTCTTACAGTGTTCAGGGCTTGAGTCTTCACAGAGCAAAAACTCTTAAAGTCATGCTCTCCGATTAGAAACTCTGTCGCCTGTTTCATGGCATCTATATCCAAATCATAATATACAAAGTATGAATATAGCCTTTCCGTAGGCAAAGAAATGCTTCTATTTAAAATACTATACTCATATGTCTTCTTACTTTTCACCTTCCTAGGATGAAAGTGTCTGCTTACCTCTACAGAGCTTTGAGCTCTTATATCCCAAGGAAGATGCTGATTAAGAGCATAACAGATTTTCTCAACGGGTATTCTTGTTTCAGTATCAAATACAGCTACATTTCCCATAGAATGTACACCTGAATCTGTACGGCTTGCTCCTATTACAGCTATTTCTTCCTGCAAAAGTACAGATAAGGCCTGGTTTATGACGCCCTCTACGGTTAGCTCTCTCGGTTGGATTTGCCATCCGTGATATGCAGTTCCATCATATGCTATTTCTAACTTAATTCTCCTCATAAGCTACCTACAATCTAAACTGCCAGTTTTTCTCGAAATAAGGCTATATTTTAAAACCAAAATAAGGCAAATACTTTTCATAAATACTAAGTACAATGATACCTGCGAAATATAAAAGCAAAACAATGTACGCTATTATATCTCTTCGCCTATAACGCAGGGGTTTCATCTTAGTTCTGCCCTCTCCACCACGGTAACATCTAGCCTCCATAGCCATAGCAAGATCATTTGCTCTTCTAAATGCAGATACAAATAATGGCACCAATAAAGGTACAAGCCCTTTAGCCCTCTTAATAATACCTCCTGACTCAAAATCAGCACCTCTAGCCATCTGTGCCTTCATAATCTTATCTGTTTCTTCCAATAATATAGGTATAAACCGAAGAGCTATGGACATCATCATGGCAATCTCATGAACCGGAACCTTAATGCGACGAAGGGGCCATAGCAGTCTTTCCAACCCGTCTGTCAGTTGATTCGGTGTGGTTGTAAATGTCATAAGAGAAGATCCTAGTATTAGGTAGGTTAGCCTTGTTCCCATAAACAATGCAGAATGAAGCCCTTGCTTTGTTACCTTTATGAAGCCAATTTTGAACAAAGGGTCTCCCTGAGAAAGAAATAAATTAAATATCGTCGTAAATAAGAGTATGAAAACAATAGCCTTAAGACCTTTTAAAATGAACTTTACGGGTACTTTAGACAGCTTAATTATCGATACCATAAATATGGTTACTGCAATATAGCCATAAAAGGTATCAAATAAGAATATTGATATAATAAACAAGAGCGTTCCGTTAAGCTTCAGTCTGGGATCCAGACGATGCAATACAGAATCTACAGGATAATATTGTCCAATTGTAATGTCTCGAATCATTGCTTACTCACTTTCTCTAGTACATATAATTAAATCCTCTATTTCTTAAGCCCCTTAATTATCTCATCTTTCGCCTCTGCGACTGTAGTTACCTCTGTGCTAAAAGAAAAGCCCTTCTCCTTTAGCGCATTCATAACATAGGTAACCTGAGGTGCTGCAAGGTGGATTTCCTCTAATTCCTTATATCTTGAAAATACACTTCTAGTCTTCTGGTCAATAGCTAATCCACCATCGTTCATAACTAGAATCCTATCAACATAATTAGCTACATCCTCCATGCTATGGGTTACTAATATTATAGTAATGTTATTCTCCTTATGAAGTCTTGCTATCTGGTCCAAAATCTCATCTCTCCCTCTAGGGTCAAGACCCGCCGTAGGCTCATCAAGCACAAGCACCTCAGGCTTCATGGCAAGAATTCCTGCTATTGCCACCCTTCTCTTCTGTCCCCCAGAAAGCTCAAAGGGCGAAGCATCCAAGAGTTCCTCTCCTATTCCAACCATTTTAAGGGCTTCATAGGTACGAAGCTCAGCCTCCAGCTTATCAATTCCAAGATTTTTAGGACCAAAATTAACATCCTTATAAACTGTTGTCTCAAAAAGCTGATGCTCAGGATATTGAAAAACTAATCCAACCTTACTTCTAAGCAAACGCATATTATAATTTTTTTCATATATGTCCTCACCATTATAATATACTTTCCCGCTTGTGGCCTTAATCAGCCCGTTCATGTGTTGAATCAGTGTCGATTTTCCGGAACCTGTATGACCTATCAGGCCTACAAACTCTCCTTTTTCAATCGTTAAGTTTATATCCCGAAGCGCATGTTTTTCAAAATTCGTTCCACCGCTATATACATAATCCACATGATCAAATACTATTTGCAAATATATCACCTGCCATCTTTTAATATCACTTATAAACTATTTTTGTATATATCAAGACCATTAACCGACTAACTAAATTTATGGCTATCTATATTAACGACTATTACTAATAAGGACTATTGTTGCTAATGGGCATTCATGTTACCATATACTTATCTTAATGCTCATACACCCAGCTTTTCCATAGCCTGCACAAACTCATCAACTGATAATATTCCTTCCGGAATATCTACCCCTGCCTTTTTCAACTCATAAGCCAGCTCGGTTACCTGCGGAACATCCAGGCGATACTTCTTGATCTCAGGGATCCTTGTAAATATTTCTCTGGGAGTTCCCTGCATCACTATCTTGCCATGCTCCATTACAAACACCTTATCTACATTAATCACCTCATCCATATGATGAGTTATAAGTAATACAGTTATATTTTCCTGTCTATTTAACTGATGCACAGTCGATATAACCTCCTTGCGTCCATCAGGATCAAGCATGGCTGTAGGCTCATCAAGTACTATACATTCAGGTTTCATAGCCATGATACCTGCTATAGCCACTCTTTGCTTCTGACCTCCTGATAGCTTGTTCGGAGACTGGGTCCTATATTCGAGCATGCCGACTGCCTCTAAGCTCTTTTCTACTCTCTCCCAAATCTCATCAGTAGGAACGCCAAGATTCTCAGGGCCAAAGCCTACATCCTCCTCTACCACTGTTGCAATAATCTGATTGTCAGGATTCTGAAACACCATTCCCGCCGATCTACGAATCTCCCACAGGTTTTCCTCTTTTGTGGTATTCATTCCATTTACCCATACCGTTCCCTCGCTTGGATAAAGAATGGCATTTAAATGCTTGGCCAGTGTAGATTTACCCGAACCGTTCGCACCGATAATGGCTATAAAGTCACCCTTCTTAACATCAAGGCTCACACCATCTATGGCTCTGTTAATAGATTCAACATCACCCTCTTCATTTCTTCTTATATATTCAAATGCTAGGTCTTCTACCTTGATCATTTCCATTAATCCAACCTCCATGTATATACCATTTGAGCTCTGTTTACTTTACTGTATACAATATAATGTTTCTGTTAGGCATTGTAAAGTATAATTTCGGATTTCTCTTATTATTTATAAACTCTAATGTAGATTTTATCTACATATATCATTCTCCAAATGACAATATACAATATTTTACTTTTCTACAATCGTAATATAATATTCCAGAGCCCATATATTATATCTTTTATGGCTCCGAATATAAATCCATGCTTATGGGCTAAGTCTGTATTAAGCCTAAGAAATCTTGCCCCCTTAGCGCATAAACTACTTCTTTCCCACAACTTACTGCTGGTGCTTTTCTTTTTAAGTCTAGATAGAAACTATACAACCCTTTCTATCTAGGCTTAGAAAGAAAAGCTCTTCGCTTATTCACAAAAAGGGACGTTAACTTTGATAAGTTTCACGTCCCCTTATATTTAAGTAAGTCTTTCGCATAAGGTAAGTTTTACTCTAGGGCAAGATTACTGTAAAGTAATTCTTACTCAAGAATTAGAACAGTCAAAAGTTAATAAACCTTTAGACTAACTCAATTAAAACTTCCATTGCAGCATCGCCCTTGCGTGGCCCGATTTTTACTATTCTTGTATAACCACCATTTCGGTTAGCATACTTAGGTGCAACTTCATCAAAAAGCTTATCGGACATGTTGATAGACTTTGTATTTCTTTTTCTACCGGCGTTTTCCTTAGGCACCTCGGTTATAGGATACAGGTACTTCATCATCTGTCTTCTAGCGTGAGAACGGGTAGCGTTATCCTTCTTAACAGTCTTTTCGACTTCATCATATACGGAAACCTTTTTGCCGTCTACAACTTCCTTAACTCTATTGCCATCTTTATCCTTACGTGCAACCTTAGCTTTTACTGTAACGGTTTCAAAATTATCTTTTTCCTTTACAGCAAGTGCAATCATACCTTCCGCAATTCTACGGATTTCCTTAGCTTTGGCCTCGGTTGTAACGATTTTACCATGATATAATAGATTCGTAACCTGGTTTCTAAGTAAAGCTTTTCTTTGGCTTGCTGTTCTGCCAAGCTTTCTGTAACCTGCCATGTCATTCCCTCCTTTGAATTATTTTCTGTAACTACTCATTACATATGAGAGATTCGTAGTCACTATTCTCTTAATTGAACTTGCTTAGTCATCATTTTGTCTCAAGGATAAATCAAGCTCTTTCAGTTTTGACAATACTTCCTCTAAAGACTTACGTCCAAGATTTCTTACCTTCATCATATCTTCAGCAGTCTTGTTGGTAAGCTCCTCAACAGTATTGATTCCTGCTCTCTTTAAGCAATTATAAGAGCGAACTGATAATTCTAATTCGTCAATATTCATCTCGAGCACTTTTTCTTTCTCGTTATCTTCTTTTTCTACCATGATCTCAGCAGTTTTAGCATGTTCTGATAGATCAATAAAGGCATCCAAATGAACGCTTAAGACCTTCGCAGCGAGACTTAGTGCCTCATCCGGCACCAATGTTCCATCCGTATATACATCCAAGGTTAATTTATCATAGTCTGTAATCTGCCCTACACGGGTATTCTCGACAGATAGATTAACACGTTCTACCGGAGTATATATGGAATCAATCGGGATAACTCCGATGGGTAGGTCATCTTTCTTGTTTTTATCAGCGCTGACATAACCTCTACCATTTGTTATTGTAAGCTCCATGTATAATCTGCTGTCTGGACCGCCACACAAGGTAGCAATCACCTGATCTGGATTAAGTATCTCGATATCCGGGTCGGCCTGTATAT